>JAWCLB010000003.1:1294-62426 GCA_039091735.1 Candidatus Aenigmatarchaeota archaeon
CTCATCTTCTCCTGTCCTTGTTGTTGGAAGTCTCATCCACACATTGTTGTAATACCTACTCATTGAGATTGTATCGGGGTCTATTCCATTTTCAACTATCCATGCCTTTGGTATCTTAAATCTTATGGTTGCTAGGGTGATGTCATCATTTGAAAATGTACAATCTATCTGGAAGTAGGCATAAACCAATCCATTAGACGAGGTTATAACTCCGATTGGTGAGGTAGCATTTACAGGCAATTCGTCTAATCTTTCAATTGTAATCCTGGCATTTGTCACAGTATTTGCAAAAGTCACATCTATAGATGATATGCCTAATTCACTCGCCTTTGAAAAATCAAATCTTTTTGTCTCTCCCCGATAAGCTATTCCCACAAACGATGTTGCCTTTTTTGGTGAATAAGCTGCACTGGAAGGCGTGGTTTGGTATCCCCCTCCCAAAATTGTAGTTGTAGTGATAGTAGTTGTGGTTGTTGATGTGGTCGTAGTAGTTGGGCTGACCTCAAGGGTTATAGTCTCGTTTCTTGATGAAAATGTGTATGTATTGTTACCACTAGCTGCAAGAGCATCTAAAGTAAGCGAGTAAGTGCCATTATCGTAGCCTGTTGTATTCCATGTAATATTGCATGCTATTTCAGACCCATATGTCTCCTGATATCCGTAACCATAACCATAGCCGTAGCCATAACCATAGCCGAATGTCTGATTAAATGTTCCCCATCCTTGTGTTGGAGAATATCCATAACCATAGCCAAACTGATAACCATAGCCAAATCCGTATGGAACATGGGAATATGCCTTTGTTATAGTAATTCCCTCACATGCTGTGAGATTCTGGCAGTTTGCATCAAAAACACATTCTGTTGAGTTTGTTGAGCCTGTTATGTTTAATGTAATATTTTGTATTGGAACTCTTTCGCTTGTTTCGATATCAACATAAGCAATAAAGCTTACATCCTCTCCTTGGGTGACAGATTCTTGAGAAAGTATGAAGCCGACCCTGACAGCAGAAGCAGGACCTGCTAATAGAATGCCTAATATTATTACAATTGTTAAAAAGATAGAAATTAATCTTGTTCTCGTGCTTGTCTTCATTACCTACACCTGTATTATCATATTATTTTTTTTCATATTTAAAGTTTTTTTCTTAAAAATTGTGGCTTTATGAAAGCAATTTATATACCTTACCTTTGCATATAACATAACTTACTTATAATAACTTACCTTTGCGCCAATGCCTAGTATATGATATTTGAAAATTCAAATTTAAACCTTTTGTGGCGTTTCTTCCTTGCTTATTTTCGGTTTGAATTCATATCTCTTGTGTCCAAATAACCTATTAGCAATTGCTCTTTTGTTAAATACTACAAAAATTATTCCCATGCCCAAAAGCAGTCCTAACACAAAAATTATAGCAAACGAGGATGATGTTGCAATTGAAGAGCCTGTGGCAATGCTCTTTTGCTCTTTTGCAATCTCTTCTATGCTCTTGTTTAACTCTTGGAGATTACTTAAAACATCAGTACTTATATTTTCTCTTGTCGAGTTTATTATACTTTTGAGTTCAGCCTCAAGCTGCTCTATCCTATTAATCATGTTGATTTCAATAGCCTCTATCTCCTTGCCTGCTGTTGCCATTGTTTGAAGCTCTTTTATCTCGCTTTGTGTGATTGTTGTTTCGATTAACAACTTTGCCAACAGCTTCTCATTAGCGAGCAATTCAATATTATAAGCTCTTATTCCAGACGGAACGGTAATTGTAACAGGAAGTAAAGAATAATAATATTGTGGGATTTCCCTTCTAATCCAATCAAGTTTTATTATATTACAATCTCCGCGACAGGTAATTTCTATTGTTCTTGTGGTTCCCTCGTCATTTATTATAAAGAACACATACTCAGTTTCTGTATTTTCGTTAAGGATGATTTTAACATTTTTTTGTGCCTGAGGCACTTGAAAAGCATAGGCAGACGGCAATGCTAAAAGGATTATAATAATTAAAGAAAGGGCTGTTCTCATACTTTATAATTGTTCAGATAGGTATAAAAAAGTTTTTATATTGCTTATGTGCTCTAGAATGATCTCGAATACTCAAAAGCAAGGTCAAAATATCTTTTTGCTATTCTGGCTGCCTTGCTACTAAGCTCGCTAAGCCTGAAAGAAAAAACCTTGCCCCTCACCCATGCACGATAGCACTTATAGAAATCTAGCAAAGGAATTAAGTCATAGTCTTTAGCATATTTTATATATTGCTTAATAAAATATTCTGAAAATTTTCTTTTATTGTAAAAATCTAGGTCCATTGAAAAAAAGGCTACCTCTGATGCTACATCACAGCACGAGATTCTCTTGTTAAACTCCACGCAATCAAATATGTAAATCTTGTCAGCAATGAAAATGTTGCCAGAATGCAGGTCACCATGACACCATCTTATTTTATTGCTTTCTATTCTCTGTTCAAATAGCTTTCTATTGCTTTTCATAAACATGTTCACTTTATTGCTAACAGTATAGAAGATTCTTTTTGAGATTATGTTATTTATGAATTTTTTAGTCTGCTCAAAATTCTCATTCCAGTTGAATCTTATTGTATTTATAGAACCATATTTATTTACCTCATTTCCTGTTTCTGCTGTGCTGTGAAAGTCTGCAACAATTTTTGCTATTCTGCTAATTATTCCTTTATCAATTTTGTCTCTTTTCAGTAGGCTGTTCATTAAGGTACTCTGTGGCATCTCTCTCATCTTTATTGCATATTCTATTATTTTTCCAGAACCATTCAGCTTTATTTTATTGCCCTCTCTTGTTATTGGTATCACACCATAGTATAGTTCTGGAGACAGCCTACTGTTCAAACGCACTTCCTCATAACAAAAAAATCTTCTTTTTCTGAGAGTTGAAAAATCTGCAAATCTGAAATTGACGGGTTTCTTTACCTTGTAAGCATATTTACCTGTCAAGAAAATCCAAGAGATATGAGTCTGCAATAATTTTATTTTCCTTACTTTTTCGTCATATGCATTCCTATTTAGCAAGGCATCTGGAAAGAGTTGCATAATTATTTATTGCTTTCATAAATGTTATAAAGTAATCAAAGAGTGGATGTGACTAATACCCCTTAAGATTTCTATAAAAATTTTAAAAATGCGTTCATGTAATCTGTAGGCTATCGCAGATTTTATGCACTTATACATTCAACTGAAGCCTATAACTTCTTGCTAATCTTTTTATAACTCATTTTATTCGTCAAGCTATCTATTGTGCAATTTCGCATCTATCATTAAAGATTTCGAGCAGAAGGAATTACAACGAAAAACTATATAAACTTCTCGGTACAAAGATATAGCATGGTTGAAAAAGCAAAAAATGAAGAAATAATGTTAGATGCCTTCACAAGAGAAGCTGTTCTCATGATAATTGAAAAATTCAAGAAGCAGGATGCTACTCTATCTGACTTAAAAAGTAGGTTAGCTGTGCTTGAAAGGAAAATAGACTCTCTTGTAGTCAAAGGGTCTTTAAAACCACAAACAATAGATAATATATTGATAGAGAGGCTTAAGTGCCTTGAAGAAAAGGTCAACAAACTTGAGAATATCGTGAACACATTGAAAATACCTAAGATGGACAGAAATATTTTAGATGAATTAAAATAATTTTTGGTCTCTAAGCTTCTGATAAAATCCTTCCTCCGGCCTTCTCGATTTTTTCTTTGGCTAATTTAGAAACTTGCTGAACCTTTACAGTTAATGGTTCTTCTATTTTGCCTCTGCCAAGAAGCTTGTTAAAGCCAAGCTTTTTTAGATCGATTTCATTCCCTTCTTTCTCTGCAATCCTTTTTAACTCGTCAAGATTAATAGTTTTTGCCCTTTTCCTTAATGATGAAAAACCACGCTTGCCAAAGTGTTCTGGCTCGTATTTTGTAATATATGTCCATTTATGCTTGTGTGCACCTGCATATCCCTTGCCTCCCCTGCTTCCTTTGCCTCTATGCTTCTTTTTAGAACCATATCCGCATGTCTTGCTACCACGCATTTTTCTTGTTTTTCTAAGTTTGGTTGGCATGGTATTCACTTGATGTAATAAACATTTAATAATTTATGGTGTCAGCCTTTCTGGATCCCTTGGCAATAAGGTAGCTTCTCTCACATTATCTAATTTCAGTATCTGCATAGTAAGCCTTTCCAATCCTATTGCAAATCCTCCGTGTGGGGGCATACCATATCTCCAAAATCTCAAGTGGTCATATTTTCTTGGGTCTAGTCCTTTTAATCTAAGATTCTCAACCCTTTTATCATATCTATGCTCTCTTTGGCCACCTGATGTTATCTCAAGCCCTCTGAACAGCAAATCAAAAGAATAGCATAAATCAGAATTCTCTTTTCGCATTATGTAAAACGGCTTTTTCTTAAATGGGAACTCTGTAATAAAGACAAGGCCTGTTCCATACCTTTCTTCACAATATTTGCAGATCTCTTTCTCTCCTTCTTGGGACAGGTCATAATCATCTATCCTAACGCTCAACTTGCTCAAAATCTCATTTGCTTCATTAAATGTTAATCTTGGAATCCTATTAGGCACTTCTAAATTAATTCCATACATATCCAAAATTTCCTTGTTTTTTTCGTTTATTTTCCTGAACACGAATTTAATCATCGCTTGCTCCATATTTAAAATATCAAGTAAGGAATTGCAAACCATTTCAAGGTCAAATGAAACATATTCACACAAGTGTCTTGGTGTGTGATGAGGCTCTGCCCTATAAACAAAACCTATGTCATAAACCCTGTCAATCCCAGATGCAAGAATGCTTTCTTTATATAGTTGTGGTGATTGGGCCAAGAAGCCCTCTTTCTCAAAATACAATATAGGAAAATAATTAGCACCCCCCTCTGTTGCAGCGTTTGTTAGCCGTGAAGTGAATATTCTTATAAATCCGTTTTTATGCATAAAGTCGCTAATGTATTTTACAATGTCGCTTTGAAGTATAAAGACTGACATGTTCTTTGGATTTCGCATATCTATAAATCTCCAATCAATTCTCTTGTCAAGTGTTGATTCTATCTTGCCCGAAATGTCAAGTGGTAGTGGTGTTTCTGCCCTGCTCAATACATCTATCTTTTTTGGTATTATTTCACGACCGTTGGGGGCCTGTTTATTTAATTTGACCCTTCCATCAACAACTATAAATGATTCCTTTGTCAGAGAATTGATAACCCTTCCTATCTCCTCGTCTCTACTTGTTACCTGTATCTTGCCCTCTCTATCTCTCAGGACAAGGAATTTCAGCTTGCCTATGTCTCTTATCGCTTCTACAAACCCTGCGACTCTTACCTTTTTGCCATTTATGTTCGGAATGTCTTTAGTGTAACAATGCATAAAAAATATTAAACCCAAATGCTTTTATATTATACAAAAGTAGCTTGTGCATTTTTATAGTAATATTTATTCTTGCTTATCAATGCAAAGCATGAATAACTTATAATGTTATAGTTTAGGTGCTTTATTACTAAAATTTATAGCATTTTGTTAAT
The DNA here is from genome assembly GCA_039091735.1 of Candidatus Aenigmatarchaeota archaeon. GTDB lineage: Archaea > Aenigmatarchaeota > Aenigmatarchaeia > GW2011-AR5 > JAHLMP01 > JAWCLB01. The sequence continues at coordinate 6,826 of JAWCLB010000003.1, forward strand.
AACTTAATCATAGCTTAAGAGAAATAAGCTATAATCTGGTTTTATAAACCCACCAATCTATTTTTAGTTTAAAGATGATGTAAATGTCAAAAATCATTTTTTCTAAGAAAATCTAAATAATCCTCAAAATCTTTCTGTGCTTCCGCGATCTCATATTTAAGTTTTGAAATCTCTAACTCTTCTAGGTTGGGTAAAATTTGTTTATATATCTCTAAGGCCTTTTCAAAACTCAAAAACTCTTTACATGTTTTAGAATAACTTTTGATAGTCTCTTCTATATAATTTTTTAGCGGTTGTTCAAAGCCTCTTGCTAATTCCCTAGCCTCTTTTATCTTTTCTTCATAGGCTTCTTTATACCAAGCTGGATAATTGGGATGAAATTTATGATATGCGATAAATCCACCAACACTAATGCTACCAATTACAGAAGCTAGTGCTAAACCATAACCTATTCTTTTCTTATTTTTCTCTATCCAGTCTTTCATTTTATCTTGCATAATAATCTAGTTGAAATTTTAATAATTAAAATTTTTTAAACACGCTTCTACTTCATTTGATGTCTCTTTATTGGTCATAATTTAATTTTTATGAGAAAGTTTTTAAAGTTGTCAGTAGTATCAGTGGAAGTTTAAAAATATATGTGCAACTTCTTTAAAAAAGATTTAACCGAAAAATTCATTCACAACACTTGGTATCTTAAGTAAAAAGTTTTAATCCTTTATTTGGTTGGTTTCTTTCTATACAATTATTTAAAGAATCTAAAAAGTTATAGAAAATTTTAATAAATTTTTCGTCAGCCTATAAAATAACAGAAGAATATTATTATTCAAATCTACAAGCATTTATACAACTATCTGTTGACATTCCACATTACTTTTCCAATCTCCCTTTTTGTACTCCTCTTATCTGGAGGTTAATTGACCAAGCTTAACTATAAAACTATAGAATAATTTATTAAATAAATATAACCACAACAATATATTTATTATGTTAAAGAATATTGCTCTTAAATTATCATCCTTCGGACTAAAGCATTTTCCAGAATATTTCAAACCACTCAACGAGACTATTAGGCTTGCGAATATTGGCATTTTGTTTGAGATTTATGTCGGTAGGATGATCCTCTTATCTCTGGTTTCTTTCATTGTTGTGTTTTTATCAATGTTTTTGGGATTGAGCATATTTTTAAATCTTCCGATGTGGTTTTCTATTCCGGGGTCTCTTCTTCTCTCAGCAATTATTGCATTAGTAATTCTTGTTTTTTTTCATTCATATCCTTATCATGTGTTATCAAGCAAAAGGGCATCAATAGAGAATAACCTGCCTTTTGCTCTAAATCATATGTCAGCCATAGCAGCAAGTGGTGTCCCACCTACAGTAATATTCAGACTATTAGCCGAGGTTGAGGAATATGGAAAGGTTGCAGAGGAATCAGCAATGATAATAAGAAACATGAAAACCTTTGGAATGGATATGATAACAGCAATAAGGCAGGTTGCTGATAGAACGCCGTCAACAACCTTCAGGGAGTTTTTGTACTCAATAATCTCTACAATAGAAACAGGTGGAGATATACACAAGTTTTTGGAGGGCATGGCAAGAGAAGCCATGTTTGAATACAGATTAAGAAGGGAAAAATACTTATCAACTTTAACCACATATGCTGACTTTTATACAGCAGTGCTAATAGCAGCACCGCTCTTTTTTATTTCAGTATTATCTATTATGTCTATGCTTGGAGGAACTATTGGAGGGTTGCCTATTTTAACTGTGATGGAGATTGGCATATATGTGTTTATTCCATTGCTGAACATTGTATTTATAGCATTCGTTCATCTGACACAACCAACAATATGATGATGTGAAAATGCTCAAAAAAGATAAAATATTATATCTAACTTGCATTGGAATTTGCTTTATAATAATTTATATTAATTTTACGTATTTCGCTAACCTCATACAGCTATTTGGGATGTTAAACTTCCTTGCTGCTTTTATAGGTCTTGGGATACCATTATTAATAAAATACAGGCAACTCAAGATAACAAGCGAGATAGAGAGCCAATTCCCAAACTTTCTGCGAGATGTCACAGCAAGCATAGAAACAGGTATGACCCTGCCACAGGCAATAAGATCTGTAAAGACAAACGACTATGGTCGTTTGTCACGCTATGTGAAAGATATCTCAGCAAAGCTTGAGTGGGGAATAGACTTTGAAAAGGTGTTAGAGGACTTTGCATCAAAGGTTGGATCCAAAACCATAAGAAGGTCTGTAAGGGCAATAAACGAGACCCATCGTTCAGGAGGCAAGATTGGAACTGTATTAAGCGCTGTGAGCGAATCACAAATAATTCTTGAGAGGGTAAAGAAGGAGAGGAGCTCATCTATATATACCCAAATGATTAATGGATATGTGATATTTTTTGTTTTTCTTGGTGTTATGTTTGCCCTTTCTAGATTTCTCATACCTGCATTTGAGTGGGAGGAGATAGGAACTGAAACAAAGGAAATCTACTCAGCAGTATTCAGAAACCTTGTAATTATCCAAGGTGCTTTTGCTGGTTTGGCTATTGGAAAAATGGCTGAGGGTAGTGTGTTCGCGGGCATAAAGCACTCATTGGTCTTGGTTGCTATCGGCTATAGCGTTTTTACGATATTATAAATTACTGAATTTTAGGTAATTGAAAGAAAAATCGCTCTCAGAATTATTTTCTGGTAATTTGTTTTTTAGTTAGACAAATTAATTGAGCGACATAGATAATTATTGATTTATCCTTTGACCAATACTGCTAGCAATCCCGATGGTTATCGATGAAAAGCTTTAAATTTACTCGTTAAATATTTAAAATGAAGGAGAGATTTATGAATAATAAAATCCTGATTCTAGCTTTAGTTATAGTATTCATTATCATAACGGTTATTGCTTGTATCACTTTAAAGCAAGGTGAGAAAGTGGGAGACTTGGGGCAAGTAATCATGGTCAATAATGATGAGGATGCACCTTCTTCTCCGATGGATTTGATATTATTGTCAACACCTTTCTCGGTCGAAAAAGTTGCAACAATATCAGTGAAGATTGGCAAGAGAGAGGGTTATCCTACGGAAGGAGTGAATTGGCCTGGCACAAATGCGGAGCTTATATTACCAGAAGGTCTGAAGCTGATAGAAGGCAATCTGCATTGGCAAGGCGATATTATTGGAGACGAAGTGGCACAATTTCAGGTAAAAGTACAGGCAATTCAAAATGGCGAATGGAAGGTTGAGGCGTATGCCAAATACCTTATAGATGAGACTAATTGGTTAGGAGATATGGAAAGGTTCTATATTCTAGTCACCGATGATACGGTGTTGATTAGTGAGCAACCGTTTACACCGATAAGCCCCGGAGGGAAGGGCGAAAAGTAAAGTTGCCTTTTCTGTTAAGTTCTGTTGGCTCATATTATTTAATTTATCTCTAATTTTTCTTTTGCACGCTCCTAATAAACTATCCAATTCGCCTAGATCTCCTGCATAGGTAGTAATCCAGTAGATTGCGATGGCCAAGATATTTGTGCTAATATTTGCAATGGTAACTTAGTCGTCAGTTACAAGGACTATTATGTTCAAGCTAACACGGGGACTTGCACTTACACCTTCGGGCCAACGATAGAGGATCGCGATCAGAGGTATCGCAATCATCGGCCTCGAAGCCGCTGTAGTCTTTATCACTCAAAGGAGGAGGTTGGTAAAGTGAAGAAACATGGAGAGGTGACAACTGGACTTAGAATTCTGCTAGCAATCCCGATGGTTATCGATGAAAAGCTTTAAATTTACTCGTTAAATATTTAAAATGAAGGAGAGATTTATGAATAATAAAATCCTGATTGTAGCTTTAGCTGCGGTATTTATTGCCATAGGGGTTACTGCTTGCATTATTTTAAAGCAGAGCAAGGAACTAACCGCCATTAAATCAAATAATGAGGAAACTTCTGCACGCGATGTCAACAAAGAACCTGCTGTGACTGTAGTCTCTCAGGCAAGTTCTGAGGGCCTCCCCCTTGCTCTGACGTTATCCGTGACCCCCTTTGATCAACAAAAGGTAGCAGTGGTTAGTGCAAAAGTCGGGAAACTACAAGGGTATCGGGCAGACTGGTTCAAGGCTACTGATGTTGCTATTCAGATTGTTCTGCCGGAAGGGTTGGCTTTAGAAAGCGGGTCGTTGACGTACCAAGGTAATCTCACAGGTGAGGAAACCCATGAGGTCAAAGCAGCAATCCGCGCAGTCCAGCTAGGAGAATGGATTCTGCAAGCTATCGCTTCTGGAGATGTCCCTCCTTATGGTCGCATCCAGGTATCAGCATTGTTGTTCATCTTAGTGCGGGAAGATTCTGTTCTCGTCAGTACGGAAGCCTTCACGCCTGAAGGGCAGGAAACGGAACCGAGAAAGTGAAAATGCTCGATATCGAGTTCGTGAGGAAAGAGGTGGAAAGTAACCTAATGTAATTTATGGTCAAAAAAAACAGATAACTAGTCCGCCTTTTTCTTGAGCTTATCAAAATCAACAACCAACTTTACAAAGCCTGTGCCAACAGGTATAGTCTTTCCAATCATCACATTCTCAACAATGCCTTTTAGATTGTCTTCAAGGCCATAAAATCCTGCTAAAGATAGGTGCTTCTTAGTTTCTTCAAAGTTTGCTCTTGCCAAAACGCTTGGCTTTGCACCGGCAACACCATACCTTCCTATTGGTTTGGGCTTGCCATCAAAGGCCATTACATCAGCAACAAGCATTAAATGGCGAATATCTACATCCAAACCCTGTTCATCTAATGCAGATTTAGCTTCTCTTAAGATTGCATTTCTTGCTGCCTCGATCCCAAACACTTCATAAATCTGTTCTATGTCATCTGTTGTTGTCCTTCTTTCATCAATATACTCATTTTCAAGGATTTCCTTTAGATTAGATCCAGTGGTCTTAATAATCCAGTCATTATCTACTTTTACGACCACAACCCTACTTATTCCAGAGGTTCCGCTTATCTTTGTGTTCAACACCCTATTTTTCATTTTTCTAAGCTCTTTTATACCACCCTCTTTCACTTGAACCAATAGCATATTTTCTCTTTTTACTACCTCACAATACTTTGACAAAATATTCTTAACCTTCTCAGCGTCTTCACTGCTTCCAAATTCAAGACCGAACTGCATATTTAGCAAATCAATCCAACTGCTTTTTATTATATCATTTACCGTCCTCTCTTCTATTTCCTTTGCAATTCTTGTTGCCCATTCCTTTGAGTTATATTTATCTTTGAGAAATATTGTCATTGATTTTTCAAATGTCCTTCGCAGGTCAAAAATTTCTATAAGCCTCGGCAGACCTTGAACAATTTTTGTTAGGCCACCAACTATTGTAGCCAATGTATAAGAGCGCATAGTCATCTGGGTGGCTGGCTCAGATATGCTCTGTGCTGCTATTATTCCGATAGCCTCTCCTGGAACATACATACTTTTCTCATAAAGCTCCTGAAGTTTATCTAACAATTCCTGCCTCTTTTTTTCGTCTATATTCCTTTCATGACAAAAATGCTCAAATTCTTCCATTACCCTTTTCGGTAGTTTGTCGTCCATTCTTATCAGCCTTTAATATAATATCTCCAGATTGAGTTTTCCCGCATCTGCTTTTCCGGGATCAACCCCGTCTTCACCTGGCAAAAATTGTATTACCATACCGTGAGAGTCTTTGACAGTAAGATTGTTATCTACATATAAATCCTGCAGGGTATTTATCAGGCGCCTCTCCATATATCCACTGTGCTTTGTCTGCAGAGATTTATCCATAAGGTTCTCACGAGATGATGCAGCATCAAAGAAGAATTCTATTGGGTTTAGACCTGATTTATAATTACCAAAGATAAAACCATGCATCCTCAGATCTCTTTTGCCCTTTTCGAAGTGACTTGTTGTTCTACCTACAAAACCTCTTTCTATTATTCTACCTTCCAATACCTTTTGACCTATTATGCCAGACATTTGGGTTACGGTTACATAGCTTCCCCTTGCACCACTCTTTGCCATTATGATAACATTATTCTCCTCCATATCATTCTTAACAATCTTACTGACCATATTAACAATCTCGCTTCCAACCGACAATATAAATCTTTCGTCCTTTTCTTTAGCTCTTCTAAACTCGTCCAACTTTTCTTCATATATTTTTTTGATTTTATTTTTTGCTTGAATTGAAATGTCAGAATCGCTTAAAGAGACAGAGAACCCTCTCATAGATAAAAACTCTAAGCCAAGCTTAGAAATCGAATCGATGAATCTTCTCGCCTCTTCGCTGCCAAACTGGAGTTCTATCCTATTTAATAGCTTTCCTTTTTGTTCTCCAATTGCGTTTTCGTCTATTACACCACTTATTAGATTGCCATCTTTTATAACAACGTTTTCGTCTTTTGTTCCAACGCCAGCAGCAGACTTGAACTCGATATTTAAACCCTTTGGCAAAAATAGAGAAAAGAGTTCTTTGCCTGACATTGGTCTAATCTCTTTAAGCTCAAAAACAAATTCCGGACCCAAAGAGGCAAGTAATAGCTGGACTACCTCTCTTTCTTCCAATTTTTTCTCTCTTGAGAGCAAATAGCACCCTGAGATGTGGTCATGCTTCAAAGCAATCACAGGCTTTCCATATCTTGGCGAGCGAATATGGTCTTGGACTAACATCAACTGCTCTGCTTCGATCAATGCCTCTTCGCTCTGAGGAACATGCAGATTCATCTCATCACCATCAAAATCAGCATTATATGGTATTGTTACTGGCAAGTTCAGGGTAAATGTTCTCCATGGAGTAACCCTAACCCTGTGTGCCATCATTGACATCCTATGCAAAGAGGGTTGCCTATTAAATATAACTAAATCTCCGTCCAAGAGATGGCGTTCAACAATATAACCATCGTCAATCTCCTTTGCAAGCTCTTCCTTGTTCTCTTCAGTAACCCTCTTCCTGAGTCCATCTGGTCTTATTATATAATTCGCTCCAGGATAGTTTTTTCCATTAAGTATATATTTCCTCATTTCATCGATATTATTTTTGTTGACTATCTTTGGTACTGTCAATTCCTTTGCAATGCACAAAGGCACGCCAACCTCATTTATTGAAATCCTTGGGTCAGGAGAGATAACATCTCTTGCAGCAAAGTTCACCCTTTTCCCTGTTAGGTTTCCCCTAAAGCGTCCCTCTTTTTTCTCTAGTCTCTGGACAAGGGTTTTTAATGCCCTTCCACTCCTGTGTCTTGCAGGCGGTATTCCTGTGAGCTCGTTGTCTATGTAAGTAGAAACATGATATTGAAGTAATTCCCAAATATCATTTATTATAAAATCAGGAGCACCAAGCTCCATGTTTTTCTTTAATCTATCATTAATTCGGACAATATCAACTAATTTGTGGGTTAAATCGTCTTCGCTTTTGCCACCTGTCTCAAATGTTATAGAAGGTCTGACAGTTACTGGTGGTATTGGCAACACAGTTATTACAAGCCACTCCGGTCTCCCTCCTCTTATTTTAAGGGTTTCCAGATCTTCATCAGCAATCTTTTCCAGTCTTTCCCTTATCTCTTCAGGAGTAAGCCTTTTCTCGCCTTCGAGTATAGTTGTAGGTTTTTCAAACTTGAGCTCTTTTTGACTTTCTTTGCAGTATGGACACTTTTTTATTTTTGCTACAGACTTGAGAATTTCTTTTAAGCTCTTCTTTTCTTTGGTGTTATCCACAAGCAATCGCGAACACTTTCTGCATGTTAATTTCAAAAGGATAAAGATTTTCTTTGCATATAACGGATTGATCACAGGTTTAACTAGCTCTAAATAGCCAAAGTGTCCCAAGCATTGCCCTATTGTTCCATTGCATACCCTGCACCGCATTCCTGGATCAATCACACCCAATCTCAAATCTCTTAACCCAGACTCTACAGGAAAGCCATCGGCATCATAAAGTTCAGGGCTCGTGATTTCGCAGCTTGACATCTTTTTTATTATAGCGGGTGACAACAACCCGAATTCTATTGATTTTATCACTATATATCACCTACCTAAATTTTATTTTTGGATAAATGCCCATACACTTTAACTCGTTGAGCATTAGGTTAAAGGCATAACTCATCTCAACATCTATTATCTTGCTCTTCTTACAAACAGGACAATATTTTCTGCCTTTTGCAAAATCATGAATTGCAACTAGTCCGCATCTCTCACATATGGGTATTATTGCCTTGTCAGAAGAGAACCTCTCTTTAAGCAGGAGAGCAGCACCATGTGCAATCAAGCAGTCTTTTTCCATCTCGCCTAGTCTCAGTCCGCCCTGTTTTGACCTTCCTTCTGTCGGCTGCTTTGTCAATAGAGTTACAGGACCTCTTGCCCTAACTTGTAGCTTGTTTGCAACCATGTGATGAAGCTTTTGATAAAATAATGGCCCGATTAAAATCGGGCATTCATATGCCATTCCTGTAATCCCATTAAATAGAATCTCCCTTCCGTCATCTATGAAACCATTTTCTTTTAGTTTTGCCCTCATAATCTCCTCTGGAGTTTCATTAAATATGCTTCCATTTACTTTTTCACATGTTATGGCTGAAATCTTTGCTCCCAAAATCTCTAATAATTGTCCCAAGGTCATTCTCGAAGGGATTGCGTGTGGATTTATGATAATGTCAGGAATTATGCCATCAGCAGTAAAAGGCATATCCTCTTGTGGAACAATCAGAGAGATAACACCCTTTTGGCCATGCCTTGTTGCAAATTTGTCGCCGAGTTCGGGTATTCTCTGGTCCCTTACAGTAACCTTAACTAATTTATTTCCATCTATTGTTTCGGTCAACAAGACCTTATCAACTACACCTGACTCTTCATGCCTTATTGTTTCTGATGTCTCGTATCTGTTCTGGGTTTCTAGTAAAAAACTCTCTGCTGGACCAAAAAAGCGTAGGGGAGAGGTTTTGCCAATTAAAACATCGTCGCTTTCAACCCTTGACTCTGGGTGTATTATTCCGTCCTTATCAAGCCATTTATAGCTATCTTCTTGCCTGTAACCCCTAATGCCTTTTGGTGGTATCCTAATCTCATCTCTTTCTATTGCCCAGTATTTTCTCTCTTCTGCCTCATATGTCCTGAAAAATAAACTTCTTCCAAGTCCTCGTTCTATAGAGGCTTTGTTCAATATTATGGCATCCTCCATGTTATAACCATAAAAGCTCATCATAGCTACAACCAGATTCTGACCCTGCGCATGTTCTTCCAGCCCAATCTCTCTGGAGACAGTGGTATCAACAAGAGGTGTCTGAGGATAGATAAGGATATCTGACTTCGTGTCTGCTCTCAATAAAAAGTTGGTTGAATAGATTCCTAATGCTTGGCCACACATTTTTGCGCCTATGTTAACCCTGTCTCCTCGATTATGATTGGGGAACGGTATTATATTAGCTGAGATTCCAAGGACAGACCCTGGGTTTATTTCAAGATGAGTGTGATTGCTTGTAATATCACTCTCAAACAAAGCGACAAGCGCATTATCCTCCTCTTCAGCATCTAAATACTCTATTATACCTTGCTTAACCAAGTCATTCCACCTCAACTTATTTTCTTTCAATGCCTCTATGTGTTTTGGGGTTAGCCTCGGTTTCCCGTTTTCAATGATTATTAATGGTCTTTCCAATCTTCCAGCATCACAATTGATCCTAACCTCATTAAGATCTTCGAGCCAAGAAATACCAATATATGGGCTCAGTAAACCCAACCTCCTTTTCTGCCTCAATTTCTCAACCAATTCTATTGGTTTGTCTGTTTTGCCAACTAACCGTCCGTTTAAGAATATTGGATATTTACCGTTCTCACTACCTATTAACTCATAAATGGCCTTTATGTCTTCTTTATTAGCAGACTGAGAAATTATTCCAAAAATCGCAAGATATTTTCTCAAACCTATGTTTATACCCTCTGGTGTTTCTTCAGCACATAATCTTCCAAATTGCGTCGGATGAAGTGCCCTTGCCCTGAAATGCTCTTGTGTAGAAGATAATGGAGAAAGGACATTTCTTAGGTGTTCAATTGTCCTTACCCAATTTGTTCTTTCTAATCTCTGGCATATGCCTGTTAAGCCACCAATCCACTGACCAGTTGCCATATGAGACGATATCCTATTTGTTAAGTATCCACCCTCTATAATAGATTGAAGAGATGGAAGTTTCCCTCTTTTAGACATTCTTTGATATCGATAGACAATTCTCGTCATTAAGCCATATTTTCCCATAAGCACAGACCTGAATAGTGTTTCTAGAAAGTCTCCAACACATCGTATTCTCTTGTTTCCATAATGGTCAATATCCTGCTCCTTAATCTCACCTGCTCCAAGCATGATGAGCTTGCTTGCAATCAGGCAAAGATAAAGTGCCTTCTCTTTTCTGTTTTTCTTTTCTTGACCAATATGCGGAAGCAGATATTTGTCCAAGATATCATTTACCCTGCTAATCTTTTCTTGAAAAATATGCAACTTCTTTGCAATATATACCTTTGCCTCCTCAGATGATTTTATCTCATATTCTCCCAAATTATAATACAAATCCTCTTCCATTCTTTGTGTTGGTGAGATGGCATCTATAATCTCTTTATCTGTTTCTAAACCCAATGCTCTCAATAAAATAACTAATGGAAGTTTCTTCACATTTGCAAATGAGATGTAGAGTATTCCGTTTCTTCTTTCTATAAGGTGCATCTGGATAAATCCTGACGATTCTGAATTAATTCTTGCTATCTCTATCCCTTTCCTGTTTTCTATAATAGGTAAATTTGATAGAATCTGCTCACTCATTACTATGACTCTCTCTGTCCCGTTTATAATGAAATATCCTCCAGGGTCATCTGGGTCTTCGCCGAGTTCTATCAGCTTTTCTCTGCTCAGTCCGCTCAATATGCATTTATCTGATTTAAGCATTATTGGAAGGTCGCCAATCTTTACATCCTGTTTCTCCTGCTCGATTCCATTTATTATAGGTATCATCTCCACCAAAATCGGAGCACTATAAGTCATGTTCCTAATCCTAGCTTCAGCTGGAGTAATAGAACGAATTGCGCCATCTGCTTCCTTAATGCATGGCTTTTCTACTCTAACCCTTCCTAATCTTATTCTGAATTCGCCAGTTTCTACCTCTAATGGTATCTCTTTTATCTCATCTATTATTTTCTGCAATCTAACATTTACAAACTCATTGAAAGAGTTTATTTGGTGGTTAATCCAACCTACATCTTTTATGAACGCTTTCAATAATACCTCATATGAGTCTGTGTTCCCGTTCATAAAGCATCATATATTTTAGATAACTAATCGATAGTAATAATATTTGCCGGCTGTGGGAGATTTTCTTGTAATTCTAATTACATCACCCTTTTTTGCTCCTATTGCCTTAGCTGCTGGATCGCTCGAGAGAATCTTAGGCAGCTGCCTCTCAGTTATATTCAACCTTTTCAATAGCTCTTCCTTATCTTGATCACTAAGGATTTCATGCTTTGGTACGAGCTCGTTTTTAAAGATGTCTATACCAGCCAAGCAAACACCTTCATAAGAATATCATTCAATATAATCAACACAATTTGGATAAACTAAATACTTCTATGCAAAAATATTTAAACTTTTTGGTAGCTAAAAAATGGGACATAACTTTTTGATAAGACTTATATTTCAAAAAATTTTTCTTTTCATTTTATTCGCAAGTTCTCTATTTGTGTGCAAACTCGATCAATAGAATTTTTAATAATGCCTCTATTTGAACCACGAGCTAAAGCACAGAGATTTCACGTGCATGGAATATTGCAAAATAATTTCTGGTTGTTTCTTCTCTGTCAAAAGAATCATTAAAGCTGCTCCACAGATTTTTTGGTGCCTCATAAGAAGCTCTGTGTTTAAAAGAACAAAAAAATGTAACCATAATTAATAAATTAAGTCACCTCCTAGCTAAGACTCACAGACCCTATAATATCCATTGTCATATATTCTATTCCAATCTTTGCAGTCATGTGTTGTAAATGCTAAATTAATGCCCCACTTTCTCGCAATAGATAGGTTACCTGTAAGTCCGAATTCTATTGCATCTCGTAACTTCTCTTCATCGGCATATTCGACATATAAATCTGCAAGAACCTTTTTTTGCGCAATAAATGTTATTGCATGGCCAAAAATCGGGTCTGCTATTATTTCTTCTTCACTTGTGTTTAATAAAGAGTTTATTGCCATAAAGGTTTCCTTTGACAAATAGCTACCTAGATTATCAGTATAACACAAAATGAAGACAGAGGAAGCAAAGTTAAGAAAGATTATTATCAACAAAAGCATTGCTGTCTTTTTATTTTCTATTAACCTTGCTACTAGCAATGCGCTCAGAAAAGATATTATTATGTTGACCCTAAAGGATATCAGAGAATAAAATAACAAAAAGAACAATACGAGTGCTGAAAGCAATCTTGTTTCTTTTCTCAAAAATCCTATAAATAAACTACACACGATTATGGGGATTAAAAGAACGAACTCGTCCGACAATCTAAGACCGCCACTTAATAACCATCCCCACTCTTCAGGTAATGCAGCGCGAGGCAAGCTAAGGTTAAGAAGAATTGGCAAATAAATAATGAGAGCGATGATTAGAGGCAGAAGCAGCATCTCTGCATTAAAAGAATCTATTTTAAAAGTTGATAATATTCCAAGGAAAAATATTATAAATAAGAATAAGGAGAATGGATGAATGAGAGCAGATGCACCAAGCAGAATACCACTTAGAATTTGCTTTTTGCTATCATTCTTATCGATTGCAAATCCCAAAGAAAAAAATAGTAGTGCTAATGACGAAACATGCAAAAGATGGGCACTTAGTAGTGTGAATACGAATAAAGATGATGAGAAGAAAAGGATTACCAAAAGTCTATTTACCATTCTTAATTTCAGCTTCCCTGTCAAAAACACCAATGAGATTACAAAAGCAATGTTGGAGAAAAGCTCAAACACAATATCTCCTATCAAATCATAGTTCAAAGATAGCAACCACAAAAATGTTGCCTTTAATGTGAAATATCCAGGTGGGTATGTCATTTTCCGACCAAGATAACTAAGGTTGTCCCATTCTGGAACATGCGCATTGTAAAAGGTTTCCCTTGCCTGTCTTTCATAGTACACGTTCCATAGCGTATTCTGAGTCACAGAAATAAACTTTGGAATATTTGCAAATACTAAAATTACAAATAGGCTTATTATTAGCAGTTTCATATCCTCAGACATAAAATCACTATCAAAATTGAAGCTGCGAGGGTTGGAAAGAATATTTCTGTACCAAGCTTGTCAAACACGAAAGGTAGTATGACTAAGAGAGCAAGTGAGGCTGCAAAGAGCAAAGACAGAAACTCTAAATTAAACCCTTTTCGAAAAAGTATGAATGCAAAAAAAGCGAATAAGATTAGACCTATCGGAAAATGTAATTCACGATTCCTAACAAAGATTTCTCTTTCAATAGATTCATTAGCTATCTCAGCCCTGAGATTATGAGTTCCATAATCAGTAATCCTCATTGCTTCTGAAAAGCTCTTGGTCTCTAAAGGTCCAACCTTTACTGGAATACTCTTCACGTGCTTTCCATCTACAAACAAATTCAAAAAATATACATGACCTTTGCAAACGCTATTTGTAAATGAAACATTAACATCGAATGATTCATATTGCTCAATTGTCTTCGGGATACTCAAAACGACTTCTTGTTTCTTGGTCTCACTGCATGGATAGTTCATCTTTCTAAAGACGAATGATAAAAACCTTTCATCTGAATTTATCCTTATTTTAGATTCTCCTATCGAAACATTATCTAAGCAGATTGATTTATTGGATGTATTAAACAGAAGGTTATCATTTAAGTAAATAGTTGATTCGTTGCCACCAGAATATTTGAAACACAAGCTTTGACCTTCAAAAATCAAATAATCCCTTTCTAGCAGACTCATCTCTGTTATATTAGCTGGTTTTCGAAACTCTATCAAATAAAGAGAACTCACACACATGAGAAGAGCAAACAAGATTACCTCTTTCATAAAGTTTATTTAAAAGAAGAAAATATTAATCCTCTTTTTTATACTCTTTTCCACAAATCGTCTTCAATCCTCTTTCCTTCTCTCTTTTCCCATTCGCTTATGGGAATAGAATGCCTTCTTCTTATCTCCTCTCCAACACCCAAGCCATTATAGGCGCAGAAAGGAACAATCCCTTCAAAGGTTGCATAGTGAATCACGCACATCTTTAGTCTCTCAATGTTTATGTTCCACGGATCCTGAAACCACATCGAACCTATGTAAAGGGACTTATAATGAAATTGTCTTAGCTCGTTGTACGTGCCTCCTATAATTGCCTTTATCAATATCTTTTTCAAATCAATTGGCGACTTTTCTTTGTCTATAAACTTGTCGATATTTCTTATGAAAGACAAAGCTATTCTGGGCTTTGTAAGCAAACCTCTAGTTTTTGATTGTTCTTTAATAAAAGTCATCAATCCTTCTACATCGACAAACCTTGTTATTGGTATTATTTTAGAATCTGAAATGAAAACATAAGTTGCGGCGCCACACATAGGGTTGGCTGTGAACTCAACCTGTTCCTTTCCTTTTAATACCTCGGCCAATTTTGATATAGGGTATACAAATGGCACAGGATAAAAATCGTCTTTCTTTATTTGGCCGTCCAATCCGTCTTCCAACACACCAAAAAGTTCAGCATAGTCTACCCCTTCTTTTTCTATTATCTCTTCGGTTATATTCTGAAGCCTTCCACAAAATGAAACTGGTTGAAAGTTAACACCCCTTACAACGTCTATGTTCTCAACAGCATATTTAATTATCTCTGGCATCTCATGAAGATTTCTTTTCATGACAACGGGAACAAGCACAACACTTGAGAAGCCTATTTTCCTTAGATTGTCGATGGCCTTTTTATTTTCATTAATCCATGGGTTTGTATCTTCAGAGACACCATCAAAACTCATGTAAACAGTATTTACTCCTGCTCCAATTATTTTTTTGCAGTATTCCAAGGATTCTGACATTTTTATTGAGTTGGTATTTAGCTGGATATGGGTAAATCCCAATTCCTTTGAGATCTTTATAATATCAACCAAGTCATCTCTGATTGTTGGTTCTCCTCCTGTTATCTGAATGGCCTTTGATGGTACTGGCTTCTCATCTCTGGCCTGTCTCAGAATTTTTCTTATATCATCTAAACTTGGTTCATAAACATATCCAGCAGCGCCTGCATTCATAAAGCAATAAGGACATCTAAGATTGCATCTATTGGTTACCAATAGGTTGGTCAAGACGGATTGAGAGCAATGTTCCGGATAAAGCTTTTCTTTAGAATATGGTGTTGAATCAACACCCTTTGTTTCATTTTTAATCGATTTATATGTAGGCCCCTTTCCGATTACCTTGTATTTCATCCATTTATAATATAATTTAGCGTCACTGAAAACAATAGACTTAAAATCGCCATGCTCAATGCATTTTTTCTTAAGCCATATTTTGTTATCTTCCTCAACAATATGTGCTTTTATTTTATGAATTCTGCCTTCTTTGAAGCATTTTGGACAAATGCTTTCCGTGTCTTCCAAAATCTTTTCCATAAACTTTTAATAGTTTTTAAAAGTTTAAAAAGTTTACATCATGATTTATTTATAATGATCTCAAAAACAGAAAAGAGAATATATTCATTGTTTGCAAACATAACATCTTCCATAGGATATTCTGACATCCATGGTAGGATAATAGCTCTGATGTTGGCTGAAAGGAAACCTTTATCCTTGCAGGAGTTGAGTAGAAAAACAAACTACTCTCTTGGGTCTATTTCGCTCTCATTAGACTTATTAGAATTTTTTGGGCTTATAAAAAAGTTCAAGAGGTTCGGTGATAGAAAGGTGTATGTAAAGCTTGATGGTGACCTATTGTCAGCTCTCAGAAACGCTGTCTTGCTAAAGGTCGAAAAAAATATAACTGAAGCCCTTAATGAATTTGAGAAATACAAAAAAATAAAAGATAGAAAGACTGTAAAAACAATAAGTGTATTGGAAAAAGAAATAAGGAGGCTTGAAAAATACATCAAAGAATTATCAAAGGTTAAGATACCAAAAAGATAGAAAGTATTTTGCAAAATATAGAGCGATTGCCCTTCGCCGCATTAATTATTCTTTCATAGATGCTTTTCTCGAGCAACAATATTAACTATTTAAATCAGCACACAATATTTTATTTGTGGTTAAAATGAATGAGATAAATTATCTTGAAACCCCAAAGCTAAAAAACCCTATACTTATAGAGGGGTTACCGGGCATAGGAAATGTGGGTCGTATTTCCGCTGGCTATATGATTGAACAACTCAAAGCAAAAAAGTTTGCAGAATTATATTCAGATGAGTTTCTTCCGTTTGTGGTTTTGCAGAAAAACGGCCTTGCCAAACTGCTTAAATCTGAATTCTATTATTACAAAGGCAAGCAAGACCTTATTATCTTGGTTGGAGACTCGCAGGCAATTACACCACAAGGATACTACAAACTTTGTAACACTATTCTGGATTTGGCAGAAAAATTTAAAGTAAATGAGATAATAACACTTGGTGGTTTAGGCACAGACAAACTTTCAAAAACGCCAAGAATTGTTGGTGCTGTAAATGATGAAAGATTAATAAAAAAATACAAAGACTTTGGAATTATATTTGATGGTACACTTGTCGGCACAATTGTAGGTGTTTCGGGATTATTAATAGGAATGTCAAAGACACGAAACATTGATGCAATTTGCCTATTGGTAGAAACCTCAGGATTCCCCGTAGTGGTTGCAGACCCTATCGGGGCTGAGGCTATTTTGAAAATGCTCATGAAAATCCTTGATCTTAAGATTGATTTGACGATGCTGGAAAGGGATGCAAAAGAGTTAGAGAAAAAAATCATAAAAACAGAGGAGATTCACAAGAAGATGATAAGTAGGCTAATGGCAATGGAAAAGGGCGAAGAAGAGGTTGGTTACATTAGATAGCCTACCAAAACATTATCCATACGATTTCTCTTACAATATTCATAAAGAATATTAGAGCCACAACCCAATATGTAATCAAATAATATCCTCTCGATTCCTTTTTTTCCTTTGGATAATGGTAAACAGACCCAAGAAATAAAAAGAAGACCGAAACATTAAATAAAATTTCTGTGGTATCTACCTTGCTTGTATAAATCATCAAGTAAATATATCCAATAAAGCAAATTATAAAGATTATTGCTGGTAGATAAACTGCTGAAACACCTGCAGACATAAATATACTTATTTTTTCTTTTATATAAAAATATTTTGATGGCTTTTAATAAATCTGATTAAAAAGCTTCTGAAGACTTTGAATTTCCTGATAATTTTGCTAAAAAATAAATTTATAAATCTTTTTTCAGTCTGATAATTATGGAAACTATTTATGTGCACAAACATGAATGGGAACCTGATGAAATTGCGAAGGAATGGATAAAAAAGGCAAAAGAAACCTTGAAAAATAACCTCAAGATGGAGATAGTGAAGTCAATAAATTTAGATTTGCCAGGCGCAGAAATCTATTACCTAGAACCAAAAATAAGAGAAATGGCTCGTGCTTCTGGAAAATATGTTCCAAGCGTGCAAGTATATATCAATGACCCTCAAGACTTTGAAAACTTAGCAAAAACGCTTAAAAGAGAGATAATGAGAGGTGATATCACAGAGCCAGAATATTTTGATGATGGAGAAATAAGGTATATAAATAAGAGTGGTATATTCAGGGAAATTGCTAAGTCTATTGCTTGGTAGTGATTCATAAGAAATCTAAAATTTCATAGACCTTAAAACCCAAAAATATGAATTGTCTTAAATTTTTGATTTGTTGCAAAGCAGATGGTTGGTAGTTTGTATCTTCATTAACTAAGTAGCAAACCATAAAAAAGTCTTAAAGCAAATTGAATATACTACAAGGCATCACATTGACATATATTCTAAAGTTGAATACAAATCTAGGAGTATCGATTATAAAAAGAAATATCTTGAGACATAAATACTCATATAGTTGTGATAATTGGATTATCTCTTACTATTACAGTATGTTCAAATTGGGAGATTTTGCATCCTTCAGTATCAAACAAAACAGGGTATTTATGAATTATGTCTTTTATCTCCAACTCTTTCAAAGCTAATCTGAATCTTATATCAGTAAAATGGAACCATCTCTTTGCAAATGGTAATCCGTTTCTTTTGAGGCCAAGATCTATTATCCTTCTTGCATCAGGGCTCCTCACTAATTGTGGGTTGACTAAAGAAAAAATCATAATCTCGTCAGACTCCTTAACAAAACCAGAGCCAGTAGTTGCAAATGGTTCAATCGCAATTACTTGATCCTCTTTCAATTCATAATTTGAATCTATTTTAGTATTAGGTATTTGCGGGTCTGCATGCAAATCATATCGGTCCAATCCGTGGCCTGTGAGATTAGTTATTGGTCTAAAACCATATTTTTTTATTGTCTCTTCTATAACACCTCCTATCTCGCCTATATTTATGCCTGGTCTTATTATCTTTATTGCTTCGTCTAATGCCTCTTTGCTCGCCTTTAATAGCTCTTCGTTCCCTCCCAATGATATTGTTGTTGCTGTATCACCTATGTAGCCGTCTATGTGAACACCGATATCTATCTTAACAACATCGTTTTCCTTAAAAATATTTTTATCATCCTTATTTGGCGTAAAATGGGCAGCGATGTTGTTGACAGAAATATTTACTGGAAACGCTATCTCAGCATTCAGCTCTTTTATTCTATTCTCAATCCATTCTGCCAGCTCAAAAAATTTGGCGCCAACTTTTACATGATCTTTGCACTCATCTCTTATCTGTGCTGCTATTTTTCCTGCCTTCAAATATTTATCCAAAACCTCTTGTTCCATCTTTTTTTACTATTCCTCTAAATTTTAATATCTTTGGATTTATTTTCTATATATGGCAACCAAAAAACAAATCAGAAAAGTTAGAGAGATGACACTTCTTGAGCAGGGTTTCATACCAAAACAAAGCAAGCTTGGAACAGAATTCAAGGGAAAAAATAGAATAATAATTGGAAGGTGATTATCTTATTATCAGCCTTTTACATAACATGCAAATCTCGTTTTCAAAATTGCTCCCATTAATGACATTCTTGCATAGCTCTCTAATAGCTGTCTTAGTCTCATAATCGATTATTTCCTTGCCTCTCAGCCTTCTTATGTACTGTGATATAGCACCTTGGGTAACGCCAAGTATCCTTGCAGTCTCTGCTTGACTAAGATTATAGCTACTCACAAGCTCCTTTGCTATCATCGCTCTTATTGATGGCATTCTTTTCGCAAATCTTTCACAAGCTAACATATCTATTATTACATTGTTATAAATCTTTTATTCTTATTTTTTCTATCTCTTTTTCAGAAAGCGGAGAAGCAGTAATTATTCTTTCATTATATTTTACTTCAACGCATTTTCCTTTGGCATCAGAATATCTAATGGTCAATCCTGCAGCCTTTTTTATAGCCTCCCTTGTTTTTAAACCTCGCAAAATTGTTATTGGACTTCCACATCCAGGAACAACAAACACATAATCTGTTCTCCTTTTTAACCTAATCAAAGATTCGTTCTCTTCACGATTTCTACCAACAATAATCTTGCTTTCTTTA
This sequence comes from Candidatus Aenigmatarchaeota archaeon, assembly GCA_039091735.1. Classification (GTDB taxonomy): domain Archaea; phylum Aenigmatarchaeota; class Aenigmatarchaeia; order GW2011-AR5; family JAHLMP01; genus JAWCLB01. Next base: position 26,574 of record JAWCLB010000003.1, read on the forward strand.
AATCTGAAATGCCTTCCTATTTTTAGAATTTCTATATCTTCTGGTGTAATTCTTTTTTCATGCTCGAATAGGTCTTTAAGTTTTGATGCAAATCCTTTATCACAAAGTATACAACCTCCAGCAGGCATTGGAAAATTTCTGAGTTTAAATCTTTTTGCCAAGTCCAGCTGTGGTTTTCTTCTCCTTCCGCTTATTGCAAGAAGCTTATTCGAATTAATCCATCCCCTCTTCTCAGCTTCTGTCTTTGGCAATAATTTTGCAGAGAGTGGCCTCACAATTTTTCCAGATAATTTAGCCTCCTTTTCTATTAATTTCAGAGCCTGCATTGTCTGTGACATTGGCCTCTCATTCAGAACCTCTCCTGTAATGATAAATTTAGCACCAATCCTCTTTGCAAGCTGTTTGGCTTTTTTTAACATAAATATCCTGCAGTCAATGCAGGGATTCATACCAGAACCATAACCAAATTTTGGCTTTCTTATAAGTTTGATGTATTCCTGAAACAATCTGCCGTTTGTTAAATCATATATGTGAAGTGGTATTGCTTCTGTCTGTGCAAACTTAAAGGCACAGTCAGGCAAACAGCATCCTTCAAACGGTGTTTTGAAGTGCAGTGCCTCTATATCTATCTCTGACATCAATTTTATTGCCAATCTGCTATCTAAACCTCCTGAAAGTAGTGCTAATGCCTTTATCCCTTTCATCTATTTATCTATCTTATGCAAACTTAAAATCTCTTTCAACAAAAAAGTATATTGAGTATTAGATTATTTTATTATCGAAATGGATATGCAGACAATTCTTTGTTAATAATAAAAATCATCTCAGCCATGCACTCAAGGATGACTGAGCAGGCAACTCCAATTTTTCTATAACCTGGTCAATTCTTTTCTCAGAAAAGTCATGCTCGTCGCACAATATCCTTTTAATTCTCTCTGGGTCAACATGCTTAAACCTTATCTCATATTTGTTGTATGATGGATTCTTAAAAAACTCATAGATTTCCTTAGGATCTATATCAAAGCTCCACTCCACATGCTTTAGCACATTTTCGAGTGTTTTATGCTTTTTCACAATAGCTAATGCCTTTTTTGGTCCAAACCCCTTTACTCCACCTAGATTATAGTCAGTTCCAACCAATATTCCAACTATTATAAGCTGCTCTCTAGTGATTTCCAGCCTGCTTAGGGCTTCGTCAAGCTCGATGATTTCAGGCAATATTCTAATCTCCCTTCCTCTTATCTTTCTCTTGCCTGTTATGTTAAGGTTTCTTATCAGCCTTGGTGAACCAAACAAAAGCGAGTCAGCATCCTGACTTGCTGACGAATAAACATCCTTATTCTTGCACATTATTGCACATTGTGCTTCACCCTCGCTTTTTGCCTGAACAATTGGCACTCCCATACCATCTAAAAGCTCTTTGCTCTCTCTTATCATCTCGTCTGTCAATTCTGCTGTTCTCTGTGCCTGTTTTTTTGCCTCTACTATATCACCCCTTTCAAGCGCCTCCTCCCATTTCTCTCTTGCTATGTCTTTTGCCTCTCTCCTCTTCTTTATTGCCTCTACCTTGAATTTTGGCTGTTCCCCATCAAAAACATATACTGGCCTAATCCCATATTCTATAAGCTTTGCTGTTCTATAAAACAATCCGGAAAGATGCGAAGTTATTCTTCCCTTTAAGTCTTTGAGGGGAGTGCCATCATATTGCCTTATAGATGAAAGGAATTGATAAAGCCAGTTAAATGCATCTATTGCTATTATCCTGCTATTTAAACTCTCCGGCTCTATACTCATGCCTTTTAATGATTCACCAAGCTGTACTCCCATCTAACATCTGATTTATATATATTTGTTGAAAAATAAATAAACATGGATTACGAGAAAATTGGACTAAAAATAGGGCTCGAGGTTCACCAACAACTAAACACGAAAAAGCTATTTTGTAACTGCTCAACGCAGATGCTAGAACAAAACCTAAAATATGAGATTAGACGAAGGTTAAGACCTGTTGTTTCTGAATTGGGAAAGGTTGACAGAGCTGCATTATTTGAATTTTTCAGGAACCGAGAATTCATCTATCATGGCTATGAGAATGAGGCTTGTCTGGTTGATTTGGATGAAGAGCCACCTCACGAAATCAACAAAGAGGCATTGGATATAGCAATTGCCATAGCACTAAACCTTGGTTTGAATATACCAGACGAATTGTACATAATGCGCAAATTGGTCTTAGATGGCTCTGCTATCACAAGCTTCCAAAGGACAATACTAATTGGTTATGGTCCTGCAGATTTCAATGGTGTAAGAATAAAATCCTTATGTTTAGAAGAGGATGCAGCAAAAATAGAAAGTCAAAACAAAAATACGACAACGTATTCTCTCTCAAGATTAGGAGTTCCGCTTATAGAGGTTGGGACAGAGCCTGATATAAGAAGTCCAGAACAAGCAAAAATGATTGCAGAGGATTTAGGCTTATTGTTTCGCTCATTTAATGTAAAGCGTGGGATAGGAACAATCCGTCAGGATGTGAACATATCAATAGAGAAGGGTGCGCGGGTTGAGATAAAGGGGTGGCAGGATTTGAGGGCTCTACCAAAACTTATAGAAAATGAGGTTCTTAGACAAATAAACCTTCTCAACATAAGAGATAAAATCAAGTCCATTGCAATAAAAGAGCCAGTAAATGTCTCAAAATTATTTGGCAAGAATGCATTTGCTCTTAGATTGCCTGAGTTTATGAAATATGCATCGATGGAATTGTGCAAAGGCAGAAGCTTTAAGACCGAACTGCTCGAATATGGTACTTTTTATGATTCTGAAATTACTTCAAACAACAGCGAAATAAATAAATTAATAAAACCAGATAAGGATGAAATGGTTGTGGTTGCTCTTGGAGCAGATGCAGAGAAGGCTATTAATGCAATCTTTCAAAGGGCAAGATATTGCCTAATAGGAATTCCAGAAGAGACAAGGAAGCCAAACCAAGATGCAACCACATCTTATGCAAGGCCTTTGCCAGGCTCAGCAAGGATGTATCCTGAAACAGACCTCCTACCACTAAGAATCTCTAAGGTTATGCCCAAAATGCCAGAAACGATGTTAAGCAAGAGGAAAAAATTGGAGAAAATCTTGTCAAAAGATATTGCAAATCAGATTATTAAATCAAGATATTACCCATTGTTTGAAAAGATAGTTAATAGAAAAGAAAAAGACTCCAAATTCGTCTCATGCATTGGAGCCATGTTCACATCTGTTGTAAAAGACCTAAAGAGAAGGGGTATAGAAATAGAAAATATTAGTGATAACGATTACATAAAGATATCAGAAGCCATTGAAAAAAATAGAATCTCAAAAAGAACAATCCCAAATATCTTAACCGAGGTCTCTAAAGGAAAGGATGTAAACTCTGTTATCAAGAAGTTTGAGCTTGTGGGTGAAGAGGAGTTGAAAAAAATAATTAAGGATGTAGTAAAGAAAAATAGGGATAAAGATATATCTGCACTCATGGGAATAATAATGAATAAGATAGGTGGAAGGGCAGATGGCGAGCTTGTGATAAAAGAGTTAAAGAAGATGATGAAAGATGCATAAGTATTGGCTATGGACTAATAGAATGAAATGGGTTGGTAAAAGCCATAGTGGATGCACACTCTGCAAAATTGCAAAAGGTGAAAGTATCTCTAAGGTTTTGTTTAAGAATAAAAATATTATAGTCATAATGAATATCTTTCCCTACAATACTGGCCACCTTCAAGTTATGCCTATAAGGCATGTATCAACACTAGATGAACTGAGCGATGACGAAATCTTTGAATTATTTAGAATGGTCAAAAGGTGCGTAAGACTTATATCAAAGGTTCTGAAACCAGAAGGATTTAACATCGGGATGAATATTGGAGAATTCAGCGGAGCATCTATTGCTGACCATCTTCACATCCATATTGTTCCAAGGTACAAGACAGATTTTGGATTTATGGAAATCCTTGCAGAAACAAAGGTAATGCCTGAAAAGTTAGAAGAAACATACAAAAGATTGATGAAACATGCCAAGATTTTAAGTGAATGAGGATGAAAAATTATTATAATAGGGTGTGGGATTAATGATATATAATGCATACGCTATTAGAAAACCCAAAAAAAATTATGTTAATGAGGCTCTGGGTGTGTGATTAATGACATATAATGCATACCTTCTCTCTGAAAAACACGTGTTGTGCATAAGCTCAGAATTACATAGAGGCATCGCTAAAAGCCTTTTGTTGATGGATATTACTACTTAATGTTTGTCTTGGGCGAGATTATGTATTTTTTGGGTGTTGATGGGGGCGCTACCAAAACAAGGATTGCAATAGCTGATGAGAACGAAAAATTATTTCTTGAGGCAGTTGGAAAAGGAAGCAATTACAGGGTTTTGGGACTTGATGAAATGGAGAAGAACCTTTATTCACTAATCTCTCTAAACAGAAAAAGGATATCATATGCGTGCTTTGGTTTGGCTTCAATAGACTCTGACAAGGATAAGGAGATAGTATACTCAAAAATAAAGAATGGCAAGATAGGAAAACTGCTCAAATGCCCAATAATGGTAGTTAACGACGTAGAAATTATTTTGCCTGCGATAAAAGCAGAAAATGGTGTGGCTGTTATTGGTGGAACAGGCTCAAACTTCTTTGCAAAGAATGGAAATAAAAGGGCTTTTGCAGGTGGTTTGGATTATATTCTCGCAGACGAAGGTAGTGCATTTGATATAGGCCAAAAGATTCTAAAAGCAGCTGTTCGCTCAGCTGATGGAAGAGGTGAAAAGACTATACTTGAAAAAATGGTATTGAAAAAGGCAGGAATAAAGAATATAAGGCAACTAAAAGACATAATACATGCTAAAAATATGAAATCAATAGTTGCTGGCTTTGCTCCATTAGCAGAGGCTGCAATGAAAATGGGAGATAAGACAGCTGAGGGTATACTGAAATCAGCAATAAAGGAATATGCTGCTGGAATAAATGCAGTCGCAAATCGTGTTGGATTAAAAGGCAAATACAAAATAGCAATCGTTGGCAGCGTTTTCAACTCTAAGTTTTTGTTAGATGCTTTAAAAAGAAAAATAAAAAAAGAAATAACGATTGTTAAGAATCCTGTGTTAGGAGCTGTTAGACTTGCGATAAAGGCATATGGTGAATAAGATGTTAAAACAAATAGACAAAGGGAACATGCTTGAATTATTGTTAAATTTTTCTGAGATGGCTGAAAGAACAATAAATGTAAAAACAAAGATAAAAGTTAAAGCAATGCCTGAAAATATAGTAATAGCAGGAATGGGCGGTTCTGCAATCTCAGGCAATCTTCTAATAGATTGGCTTGAACACAAACTTACAATACCAATTCATGTGTGCAGAAATTATTTGCTGCCTAATTTTGTGAACAAGAAAAGCCTAGTTATAGCAATCTCTTACTCTGGAAATACAGAAGAGACAATCTCAGCATTTAATGATGCAAGAGAAAGAAAGGCTATGATAATCTGCATAACCTCTGGTGGCAAATTAGAGGAAGTAAGCAAAAGATATCGCATACCATTTGTAAGCGTAGAAAAAGGTATTGAACCAAGGGCTGCGCTTCCCTATCTCTTTTTTTCTCTGATTAGAATACTTAGAGAGATTGGATTAGTAAAAGACGATAACGAAATAAAAGAGACCATAACAATATTGAAAAGGCTCAGAAATGAGCTTAAGCTCAAAGATAATATAGCAAAGACGATTGCGAAGAAGATTAAGAATATGGATGCCGCAATAATCTATGCACCCTCAGGGCTAGAGGGTGTTGCTACGAGAATTAAAACACAGCTAAACGAGAATAGCAAAACCTTAAGCTGGGTAGGTGTTATTCCAGAGATAAATCATAATGAAATTACAGGCTGGAGCAAGAAAATGCGCTTCTGTGTGATTTTCCTCAGGGATAGAAATGAAACCAAAAAAATAAGGGCAAGAATAGAGTTCACAAAAAGAATAATAAGGAAAAGGGCAAAAATAATTGAACTGTGGGCAAGGGGCAAAACAAAACTCGCGAAGATGTTTTCACTGATTCTTTTGGGAGATTTCATAAGTTTCTATTTAGCAATTATTAATAAAATTGATCCGACACCTGTTCCACTTCATGACAAGATAAAAAAATATTTGATGCAAATTCGCAATGGTTAATTATTTAAATAAGCAGAATAAAAAAAATAATATGCGAGTAGCAATAAATGGCTTTGGAAGAATAGGAAGATGTGTCATTAGGGCGGGGTTGAGAAAAGGCATTAATATTGTTGCAATAAATAGCACATCAGATCCAAAGGCATCTGCACACCTTTTAAAATGGGATTCTGTTTATGGCAGATTTGAGAAAAGCGTCGAGGCAGATAAAGATGCTTTAATTGTAGACAAAAAAGAAATAAAACTTGTTTCAGAAAGGGATCCTGAAAAACTGCCATGGAAGAAGTTAGATATAGATGTTGTTGTAGAATCAACTGGCGTTTTCAGAGATAGAGAGAGTGCATCAAAACACCTAAAGGTTGGTGCTAAGAAAGTTCTAATATCCGCTCCTGCAAAAAATCCAGATGTCACAATTGTGCCTGGTGTAAATGATAGCTGGTTAAAAAAGGAACATAAAATAATATCAAACGCCTCATGCACAACAAATTGCCTAGCCCCAATAGCAAAGGTCATAAACGACGAGTTCAAGATAGTAAAGGGCTTTATGACAACTGTTCATGCTTACACAAACGACCAAAGAATTTTAGATGGCTCTCATAAGGATTTGAGAAGGGCAAGGGCATGTGCAATGTCTATAATACCGACTACTACGGGTGCTACTGAATCCGTAGTAGAGGTCATACCTGAACTAAAAGGAAAAATGAATGGTGTAGCATTGAGGGTTCCTGTCCCAGATGGTTCTATTGTTGATTTTGTTGTTGAGGTTAAGAAAGAAACAAGTGTGGAAGAGGTAAATGCAATATTTAAAAGGTATGCTCAAGGAAAGATGAAAGGAATCATAGAATATACAGAAGAGCCAATAGTGTCTCAAGACATTATAGGAAATCCACACTCAGCGATCTTTGATGCTTTGTCAACACAAGTAATTGGCAATAATTTTATAAAAGTGCTGGCATGGTACGATAATGAGTACGGCTATGCATGCAGAATGGTTGATACGCTGAAAATGATTGAAAAGCTGGGATAACTTTCATTTTTATAAAATATTTAAAGTTTCATGACTATTTAATCGATTAACCAACTGGTGATTAAAATTAAGGTAAGCATTATTGGACCTAGAACTATTACAAGAACCTGTGAATTTGCTAGGATAAAACAAGACAACTTGATGAGGCTTATAGATGGTGTTGGAAGGGTTCTTGCAAAGCACGGATTTGAGATTGTGATAATACCTAATGCAGGTGTTTCTTATCTCGTTTCCAAAACTTACAAGGCTCATAAAGGAAAGAAGGTTATAGGTTTAATGCCAAAAAATCCAGAGCCATTTGGCATAGAGCATCAAAAACTTCATTTAGATATTGTAGATGAGATAAAAGAATTGCCAGATTGGTATCATGTTGCAGGAAGACTTGTTATAGAAAGCGATTTCACAATTTGTATTGGATTGTCAGGAGGAACAATGATGACACTATGTTGGGCCAAGTGGTATAGCACATGCTTAAATCAAGAAAGAAAGATTGTGATTTTTGAAAACACTATATCAAGAAGACTACACCCAGAACTAGAGGCTATTATAAGGGCTGTGTATGTTAATAGCATAGATGAGCTCGATTATCTCATAGACTCTACATTTTGGTTAAGTCCAATGGACTTTGTAAGAAGCCTGCAGCTACAATTTGAAAGAAACAAGGAATATAGAGATTTAAAAATGGTCAAAAAAAGGAAGTAAACATACCAGAAAAAAGGTAAGTAAAATTAGGGCAATATTGAATCAAGAGCTTTGACAAGGATCTGCAGATGTGCAGGAATAAAGCAAGGGAGTTTAATGAATATTGTAGATGGTACAGGAAAGCTTCTGACTGAGAAGGGATTTGAGATTGTTTTAGTGCCTGACATGATTAAACTTGAAACGCTTATTGTGCACGCTTTGGTTAAGACCATGGCATCAAAACATTGATAAAAAAATTTAAATAGAAGCTGAAACATAGATAGAGATGATAAAGAATGACAATCGAAAGGATAAAATCTGGAATACATGGTTTGGATAAGTTAATAGAGGGCGGTTACCCAAAAGGCTCAGTAATCCTTGTTTCAGGCGGGCCAGGAACAGGAAAGACTATCTTTGCTTTGCAGTACATTTACAATGGGGCAAAAGAGGGAGAGGCTGGATTATACATAACCTTTGAAGAAGACCCAAAAAGCCTTAAAGAAAGTGTTAAAAATCTCGGAATGGATTTTGACGAGCTTGAAGATAAAAAGAAGGCTGCTATAATAAAATTGGATCAGGTTTCTGATCTTCCGGACTTTTTAAAGATAGTAGAGAGTAACATCAAAAGGCTAAAGGCTAAGAGGCTGGTTATAGATTCTTTGTCGTCTCTTGAAGTCTTGTCATCAACCTTTCAATCTATTGCAAGAGATGTTTCTCCGATAACGCTGAGAGAAGGCTATAAGATGATGCCAGAAAAAGAGGCCATCATAAGAAGATTTCTTTATAAAATCATCAACTACTTAAAGGGATTAGATGTGACAACTTTGCTAACCTCTGAGTCACAGGATACGCAGTATTCAAGATATGGTGTTGCTGAGTTTGTGGTTGATGGAATAATAAAATTAGAATATGAGATTGTTGGCAAGATTATCCAGAGAAACATCCTTGTCGTTAAACTAAGAAAAAGTAAGATAGAGGGAGGAAGAAGGAGCATAGAAATTGGAAAGGGAGGAATTAAGGTTGTTGATTGAAATTAATTGTTGGCTGATGTATAAAGAAAAGTAGCATTTATATCTCCAGCTTATATATTCCCAGCATCTAATTATTGAGTAATATATAAAGAAAAGTAACCTGCTGTTGTGTCTCTTTTAATCTTTTTCAATTCTATTTTTCTTCCAATAAATCCAGAAATAACACCAGAGAGCAAACCTCTAAACATTGTGAAATCTATTTCATCAGCCCATTGCGTCCAAGGGAAGTAATTTACAAATATCTCATACTTTCCTTTTTTCTCCAAAGCCAAAATGTCACCAAAGCCTAAGGCTGGGAAAAAGTCTGTTATGAATTTGCAAGGCTCTTGCTTTCCTGACAACTCAGCTAATCTTTTCCCAAAATCAAAGCTGCAATCCCAAAGAATTTTTAAACCATTTTTAATCTTTTTCAATTCTTTCTCGAGAATGTACATAAAGCTTGCTTCACATAGAAAGAATCGCTCGCCGCGATAAGTAACTTGCCCATGCTTATAATCAAAAAAGCCAGCATCTATCAAAGACTTTAAGCTATTTCTTGCCCAGCTTGTTTCTCTAATTTCATTAAAGATTTTATAATCTTGAGATAGCTCAGCCTTCTCCAATTTTCTACATCTTATTGGCTTATAACCCATTTTTACTAAAGTTTCGTAAGGGGCTGCGATTACCTCGCATTCCTTATCTCCTCTACCTTGGCACTTGATTTGAATTGCTTCTATGCCTGGATTTTCGCAGGCATAGGCCCAAATGCCTGCTATGCTTCCTCCTGAGAAAATATAACCGAGACCGTTTTTTGAGCAGATTATATAGTCTCGCATTCTTATTTCTAAGACCTTGCTATCATAGTCTATATGATGAGAAAGTCTTCCATAAGATGAAATTGTTTCAATATATCTAATTAGAAAGTACACGTAGTTCAAAAATTCTTTTTTTGTTGTTGAGAGCATTGTTGGAAATTTAGAATATGAAGAATATGAAAAAGTAAATTTCTTTCCAATTGTGTACAATTCTTTTTTAAATTTTTTCAATTTTCTCTCTAAATTTTCTAATAAATTTTCTGAAAGCGTTATTTCTCTTATTTTTATTTCCTTTTGCTTTCCAACATTTTCGCAAATAAATCCAGGAAAGTCTATAATTTCTAATTTAGAAGAGTATATATTTCTTATATACCAACTTACTATCGCGTCTTTTATTGAAACCATATTCCACTCAATATTATTAAAAAGAATGCAAAATATATCTCTGAGTCTGCTATAATATCATATAACCAAAATTTGTCGATTCCACTTATTTTAAATAAATAGTAATATATTAAATTGAACCCAACCAAACCTAATAGAAAGATAGCTCTTAGAGGCAAAAGTTTAAGATAAATTAAGAAGAGTAATATCAATCCACTCCCTATATTCATAAAATTCAGTAATTTCATAGTTTTTTCTACTCCTATTTTTACAGGAATTGTGTTTACACCCTCCTTTTTATCTCCTTTAATGTCTCGAAGATCAAAAAAGATAGTATTTATAAAATCCCTTAAAAATACAAAAATTGCAAAACTAAATACCACGGAGTTTAAAATTCCTATAGAAATCCCAGCTATAAAGACTGGGAGTGACCAAAAAATTCCCAACAATATATTTTTCATTAGAAATGTTTTTTTGAAAAATTTATAAACTAAGAATAAGAGAGGAGTTAAAAGAACTATAAAAAATATTTTAATGTTGTCCAATAGAAAAAGAGAAATTAACAATGAGAATAAGGAGAAAAGAATAGAAATTGGAATAAAAAATTTTCTATATTTTCTCGAGAAACTTACGCGTTCAGGATAATTTATTATGTCTTCTTTCTCTCCTCCTAATCTATTGAGTGTGTAAGTAAAGAAAGTAAGAAAGAATATTACAACAAGAGAAAGATTCATACTTTCATTTAGTAAAATAAAAGTTATTGCACCCCACAAAGCTGCAGCTATTGATATATGAACTGAAGAGAAGACAAAAAACTCAAAAAACTTTCTTATGAGTTTATAGCAGTTCATAATTTAATTTATAAAACTGATGATTTTAAATAATTATTAAATTCTTTTGACAGTTTTCCACTTAACTAAGTAGAAGGGAAAGACAAGATTTACAAACTTTGGCACTCGCTTTACTTCTTCTTCATTTTCCTTTGTAATTCTCCCTTCTAAAATATCTTTCTCAAAATCTTCATTTGTCTTTCCTTGATAGATAATTCTTCTCTTGAAATAGTAAACCAAATCATCTAATAATTCTTTTTTCCATAAAACATCGTAATTTTCATTGTTGATTATTGATTTTGCAGCTAAATAACCTGAAAGGATTGCAAATTTTACACCGAAGCCTTTAGAGGCATCTTGAAATTCTGCTGCCTCTCCAACATAAAGCTTTCCGTGATTTAAGGCAGAAAAAGGTATATTAAAGTTACCATAGCCGCTAACTTCGCATACCTTTGTAGCTCCTTTAATAGCATCGCTTATTATTTCATTTTCTTTTATTAGCTTCGTAAAATATTCTCTAATTTTACCATAATCTGGAGAAGAGCAAAATATCGTTGTGACTACATCTCCTGAATTTTTAGTATAAGGAAGTATGTAAGCATATCCATGGGGTGCATATCTATTATCATAAAAGAGGTATATCGCATCTTCTATGTTTAAATCACAATAATGATAACCAAAGGCAATACCATCAATTCTCTTTGCTCCCGTAGCTATTATATTTGCTTCTTTTTCTGGTATAGTTTTATTGAAATGAAACTCAGCTCCTAATTTTTTCGCTTCGTCTAGAAGAACACTCTCCAAACTTCTTTTATCATTTCCACGAAGAAAAGTATAAAATATTGGCTTTTTTGAAATTATTTCACTCATTCTTAAAGAAGGTGAGAATTTAAATACTTTATAGATTTTTTTCATTTCAGGTAATTTTACTATCTTCTCTAATTTTTCAGCAGTATTATATTCTCTCCCATAATTTCTGAAGGAGTGGACAGCAATTTGAAAATTTGGTTTTGGTCTATTTCCTCTCTCGTATACAACTACATTCTCATTTGCCTTTGCAAGAGTTATTGCTGCTGTTAATCCTGCGGGACCAGCTCCTAATACCTTAATCATACTTTATTGAATTCATTCAGAAACTTAAAAAGGCATGTATGCAAAATTTCGTATAAGATATTTAGCCAATATAATGAATCATTAAGATAAATATTCACCCTAACAAACAATTCCCTATAAATGCAAGTAATCCTATTACTATAAACTCTCCATCAGCAAGGATATCTGTTAAAAACTTTAGGTCTGTTTTGTGTATCAAATAAATATATGCAAATGTATAGAATATTACTAAACTTATAGCATAGCCGATTGGCGAAATAAAACCTAAAAACGTGACTATAAATAATAAAATAAAAGAAAGTAAATTAATAACTGAAAGTAAAATCTTTGTTTTACTTAAGCCTAGTCTCATAGGCAATGTTTCTATCTTACACTTCTTATCTCCTTCAATATCTCTAATATCAAAGGTGATTGTATTTCCAATTCCTTTTAGAAAAATAAACAAAAAAAGAGAAAAAGATGTAAAAGATATCAATAATTCAAATTTCTCAAAATAAATTAATGGTAAAATGGTTACAGAAATAGACCATAATAATGAGACCCATATATTTTTTATTCCTAATAGCCTCTTTAATCTTATTGGTGCAACGCTATAAATAACTACACTAATCAATGGTATAAAAGCAAATATACCTACCAAAATACTTCTAAAAAATGCTATGAATAAGGCAAAAACGTAACTAATTATAGAGGAGATTAAAATTTTTGTTTTATGTTTTTGTATAAATGAAACCCTTTCTGGATAATTTATCTTATCTTCCTTTACGTCAGTTATTCTATTAAGATTATAAACAGAAAAAACTGATAAGAATACTATTAATAAAAGCTCTAGAGAAATTGGCAATTTAAATAATAATGAACTTGTATAAGTTAAACTAACGCCTGTAAGTGCTACAAATATTGAAGTTATACCCAAGTGTAGTTAGGAATTTATTGAGAAATGTTTTCATAATTATTATTTTATAGATTTTTAATTTTTAAATAAATCTAAATGAATTTGCAAGGCTCTTGCTTTCCACTAAGCTTTGCAAGCCTTTTCCCAAAATCAAAGCTGCAGTCCCAAAGAATTTTTAAACCATTTTTAATCTTTTTCAATTCTTTCTCGAGAATGTACATAAAGCTTGCTTCACATAGAAAGAATCGCTCTCCTTTGTAAGATGGTTACAGACATAGCCCAAAACAAATATAAATGTCTCAGCCGTTTTCTTGAGTCTAAAACCCTTTTTATTTATTGTTCAATAATTAGAAGGTTTTCTGCAAAGCTCTAAACACATCGTAATTTGTATCAGCGATTTAAGTCTTTTTAAAATGCATTTGTGCGATCTTCATGTTTTTAGCAGCAAATTTTATGCATATACTATTTATAGCGATTCAAAATAAACTGACGATAATGATACTATTCACTCTAGCCTAAAACGATTTCTTGCCAATCTTTAATTAAAATCAAGAAATTAAAGCAAACGACAATAATTGACACGATGATTATTTTTATTGAGCAGCGTTTTTAGTGTCAACTTTTAAATAAGACATACCTCTCAGCAATACTTTTTATTAATTGCACCAAAATATCATTATGCTTTATCTCATATCTATCGGCCTATCAGATGAAAAGGACATGAGCATCCGTGCAATAGAATCAGCAAAGAGGTGTGATATACTATTTGTAGAATTTTATACCACACAATTAAATACAACTGTTGAAAGGCTGAGCAAGCTTATAGGAAAAGAGATTAAAGAATTAAAAAGGGAAGACCTGGAGGAAGGGAGCGAAAAGATCCTAACTCTAGCAGAAAATAAAAATGTAGGAATTTTAGTTGGTGGGGATGCGCTAATAGCCACAACACACTCTTCTTTGTTAATAGACGCAAAGAAAAGAGGGATAAGAACAAAGATTGTTCATGGGTCGTCAATCTATACTGCTGTTTGTAGCACGGGTCTGCAGATATATAAATTTGGTAGGACTGTTACTCTTCCGGATTTTAAGGCTGCCTCGGTCGTAGATGCAATAAAGCGGAATAAAAGAGCGGGATTGCATACGCTTGTTCTTTTGGATGTGAAAATGAATGCAAAAGAGGGATTGAAAAAATTACTTGATGAAAAGGCGATTACAAAAGAGGACAAAATTATTGCATGTTGTAGATTAGGAAGTAGGGAAGAGATTATAAAATATGATAAAACAGAAAATTTGTTAAAGAACAAAGAGATAGAGAAAATGCCAGGGGTGTTAATAATTCCTGGTAGATTGCATTTCAAAGAAGAGGAGGCATTATCCTTTTTTAGATATCCAAAAAGCAACAAATAATTTCTAATATGTTGGACATTCATATAATTCAGGATAAAAAAGAAATTTTCAATGCAATGAAGCCTAATATAATCTTCAAAGGAGTAATTTTAATAATAAACACAAGCAAATATCTTTTATGAGCAAGGTTTTTGATACGTCTTTTCTCAATTACGATGAGAGTGTTGCTAGAATTTTCAATGCAATGAAACCTAAGATAGAGAAAAGGAAGATTGTCATAAAGCCAAACCTTACAACTAATCTAAATCCTCCTGTTACAACAGATGTAAATTGCGTGCGAGCGATATTAAAGTGCCTCCAAAATTTTAATGGAGAAATAATTATTGCAGAGGGTAGTGGCGGATGTGATACATTAAAGGCATTTAATGCCTTGGGTTATGAAGAGCTTTGTGAAGAGTTTGGAATAAGGCTTATAGATTTGAACAGAGAAGAGAGGGTCGAAATAGAAAATCACTCTGCACTCAGGCTGAAAAGCATGCTCTATCCTAAGATACTTCTAGACTCTTATCTGATAAGCGTTCCTGTGCCAAAGGAGCACAGCTCTGCAATAATAACCAATAGCTTAAAAAACATGTTCGGGGTTTATCTCTCAAAAAAATATTTAGCCAAATATAGCGGACTGAGAAAAATCGGTGTAATAGTTGCAAGGAGCATATTTGCACGCGGATGGAGCAAGGCTGATCTTCATGTATTTGGTGTCCATGAAAGCATTTATGACCTAAATCTGTACAAAAAACCTGATCTCACAATCTGCGATGCCAGAATCGGACAAAAAGGAAATGAAATAGATGGGGTAGCATGCAAACCACCTCTTAACAGAATTATTGGAGCGTTTGACCCAGTTGCATGCGATAGTTATGTATCAAAAATCTTTGGATATGATTGGAAAGAAATAAAATATTTGAGATATTGTCATGAAAAAATAGGAGATGCGGAAAATGTGGAGGTTGTAAGAATATAGACATTACTGAAATAGTTTTGAATAAATACCCATAAAAATTTTCAATTTCCGCTAAACCGCAATGATATGCTAAGAAGTATACAAATCTATTTAAAAAAATTATGCCTCTCTTGTTGTGGAAAGAACCTTGCTCATGATGATTATAACCAAAACTGCTATAGCTGAAACCACTAATGCTACCAGATATTTGAAAATAACTGCACTGCTGCCAGCACTAATTAATGGCTGTAATGATTCCTGGATTGCATCTTTCCAGAGCAAAGCTGCCACAAATGAGAAGGCTCCTGTAATCAGAGTTATTAGATTTTTTCTAAATTCCTCTCGAAACTCACTTAAGCTTTTCTCAATCTCCAAAAACTTTTCAATATTTGCCTTTTGTTTTTTGGTAACACGCTTCACAAGACCACCAGAATAGATATTGAAACACAAAAATAAAAAGATATTTCTCTTTTAAAGTTTAATTCAATCTATCATACAATGGTTTTACAATAAGTAATAACTTTTTAAGCTTTTCCGCTAACACCTCATTATGAAATGGATACCTAGAAAGAGAGAAGAATATAAAGAAGAGGCACCCAAGAAAAAAACTTATTTGGAAGAGCTCTGTGAAAGTAATGAACATCTACTCAGAGACTTGCAATTTAGTCTGCTTATCAGTCCCGAAAGAATTGCTGAAACCCCAGAGGATTTCGCATCGAAGGGAAAAGAGCTGGAAACTCAGGGAAACCTCTCAGAAGCATTGCAAAAATACGCCATGGCTGGAAGAAAGGCTCTTGCAGAATTAAATCCAAAAGATGTGTAAAGGTATTTTAAGATGTATAGAGAGCTCGTATCAAGGATACAAAAAGATAACACGCTTTTTGAATATATAGCTGAACATCCAGAAGAGGCTGTTGAAATAGCCAAGAAATACTACAAGTTTAGAGCATTGGAAGAAAGGGAAAAAGGCACAGCGCAATAAAAAACCCTTCTACAAGAAATAGGGTTAAACTAAAAAGCTTTTCCTTATAATTCTAAATTATGATAGCACAGAAATGCGAAGACTTCTTGAGAAAGGATGAAAACTTGAAGTTGTTAGTAGAGGCGTGCGAATCAGGGTCATTGGTTATAGACTTCAATAATATAGACAGATTTGATCCATTGCTTGCTGATCATTTGCTTGAAAATCCTGATGAAGTAATAAATGAATTTGAGTCTGTTATTGAAAACATAGATTTGCCAGAACACGAAAAAATAAGGGTAAGGATTAGAAATCTTCCAAACCACAAAAAAATAAGAATAAGAAACTTGAGGGCAATTCATCTGAATAAATTAATGGAAATAGAAGGTATTGTGAAAGCAGCTGGAGAAGTGAAGCCGCAGATTTATGAGGCAATTTTTCAGTGTCCAGAATGTGGAAATAAGATTAAGGTGGAGCAAAAGGGGGTAACACTTAAATCCCCAACTACTTGTGAATGTGGCAGAAGAGGAATCTTCAAGCTATTGGAAACTAAGAAGTATGACATAAGGTGGATAACTGTTGAAGAACCATATGAAATCACAACTGGCGAGAGACCTGGAAAGATTAATGTTTTGCTGAAAGAAGATTTGACAACCCCCGAATTTCAAAAGAGGTCTGACCCCGGAAACCAGCTTAGAATAACAGGAATACTAAGAGAGATTCCAAAGAGGATACAGGGAAGGCTATCAACCAGAGTAGAGACCTTCTTTGAGGCAAATTACCTAGAGCCAAAAGAGGAGGAGTTTGAAGAAGTCAAAATTACAGAGGAGGACAAAAGAAAAATAGAGGAATTGTCAAGGGATCCAAACATATATGATAGGCTTGTTGCATCTATAGCACCTGGAATATATGGCTGGAACGAGATAAAAGAGGCTATATTGTTACAACTGTTTGGCGGGGTAAGACACGAATTCGAGGACGGAACTTATGTCAGAGGAAATATTCACATTCTCATTACAGGCGACCCATCAACAGCAAAATCTGTTTTGATTTCTAATGTAGTTAAGGCTTTGCCACGTGGAAGGTATGTTTCTGGTAAGGGTGTTACTGGTTCTGGGCTGACTACAACTGTAACGAAGAATGAACTGCTTGGTGGCTGGGTTTTGGAAGCAGGCGCATTGGTTTTGTCTAACAAGTCTATTCTGTCCATAGATGAATTTGACAAGATGAATAAAGATGACCAGATAGCAATGCACGAGGCAATGAGTTTGGAAACGATAAGCATAGCTAAAGCCAGCATAGTAGCTACATTGCCTGCTCAGACATCTGTATTGGCAGCAGCTAATCCAAAACTTGGAAGATTTGACCCATATGAATCCATAGTTGACCAGGTAATGGTGCCAGAAACCCTACTAAGCCGTTTTGACCTGAAGTTTGCCGTAAGAGATGTACCTGACAGAACCAAAGACGAAGCGCTTGTTGACCACATAACGAAATCAAGAATGATACCTGAGATAACAAGACCACTAATTGACCTGCGCCTATTAAGAAAATACATAAGTTATGCAAGAAAAACATGCACTGATATAAAATTGACGCAGGAAGCAGCAGAGATGTTAAAAAAGTTTTATGTTGATATGAGAAACGAATATACAGGAGAAAAGACAAAAACCGTACCTATAACACTAAGGCAGTTTGAAGCGCTGATTAGGTTGGCAGAGGCATCAGCAAAGGTCAGATTAGATTCTTATGTAAGAAAAGAGGATGCAGAACGTGCAATAAGGCTGATGAAATTCTCTTTGCAACAATTGGGCTTTGACATTGAAGCAGAAAGGTTTGACATAGACAAATTAGAAACAGGGATAACAACAAGTCAAAGAAATAAGATGAGAATTATTTTAGATATAATCGCTGAGTTAGAAGCAAAACTTGGAAAAAACGTTCCAATAGAAGATGTAGAGGCAGAAGCAGAAGAGCAGGGAATAAGCGATGCTGAAGAGTTAATAGAAAGACTAAAGCACGATGGCCTTGTCTTCCAACCAAGGGCTGGATATATAAGAAGGGTATAATTTTTTGCTTTCAAGAATTACTGAATCTTATGCTTCCTTTAGAAGGGCTTCAATACTTTCATTTATGTATCAAGCTCCTGATTTTATATGGCTTTTAGCAGTTTAATACTGATATCAACTCATCACACTTAAATTAGTGGCTATAAATAGCATTATATCTGTGGTATTGCACAACTTGGCTTAGAGCAATACCACCCCGTAGAAACTATTAATAAAACTCTTTTTACTTACATCATCGACGAAATAGTCTTGCAATAGTTTGTTTCAGTAGATTAATCTCTATGAATAAGAAAAAATCAAAATTATCTTCTGGGTTTGACTGGCTTTTCATACCTGCCTTAGACAATGAAGAATATTGCTGTATCATCTGGGTTTATCGGCCTTTTCGCCTAATTTAAAAATACAAATGAAAGTGCTGAGATTTTAAGAATTTACATATGCTCATCTTTCACTTAACCTTTTTGTTTTTATGAGGGTTTTTCGGATTTTGGAGATGAAATTTGTAGTATGCTCTCTTATTTCATTTGTAAATCCTTTAAAAGGATAAATCGTAAGAATACAAATAATAAGCTCTATAGTGCTTCTTTTGCTAGGCGGATTTTTTACTTCTCGAGTATATGCATTTATTATAAGCGCAGAAATTATGCGCAATAAGGCTGTAAGCAAAAAGAGCACATAAAATGAAAAGATAGATTGAGAGCCAAAATAGGAAAGAGTAAAGCCTCCTATGAATGTGCCGAAAAATGTGCCCGCACCTGAAAGAAGATATGCATGACCGCTTGCTTTTATGCGCTCATCTGGTTGAGTAATATCGTAAAGATAATTGAAAGAAGAACCCACTATTCCTGCCCACAAAATACCTGCAAACGAATAAGCTGCTATTGCGCTTATTGGATCATGGACTAAAAGAATAATGAAGGAAGATAGCGAGTTAAGAGCAACTGATGCAACAAGAACTTTTTTCGTTCCATATTTTTCTATAAGTCGACCCCAATGCGGTGCAGCAATCGTGAAAAATAAAGTAGAGGCAATTAATGCAGATGAAAAAGAGACGTAATCGAATTTCAACATGCTTAGAAGATAAACAGGCAAAAAATTTACACTCATATTTATGGTGAAAAAAAGAAGGAAAAGCAGTAACGAATAATTTGCTGCTTCGTTGCTTGGTTCACGCTCTTTTTTTGGTTCTTGATTCGGATCCCAATGCAGTGCAAGAAAATATGCACTTCCAAGCCGAGCAATAAAGGAAATTGCAAACAAGATAGCAAAACCGACCAAAATACTTGGTTTCATCCAATTGAGAAACCACCCTGCTAAGAGCAATGTAATAAGGCCCACAAAAGAAGTTATCCTGTATCTATAACCAAACCAACTTGCTCTTTTGTGCTCGGGTACTATATCACCCATGAGTGCGATCCATGAGGGATTTACTATACCACCAAAAAAGAAAATAAGAGTTGCGATAATTACAAGTCCAATATTAGCAAACTGCGGACCGAGTAGCTGGAAATGAAGGGCAAGAAGAGCGAGTAAAAACCACATAAACGCTTGTGCTATAGCTCCATATATGATGATTTTCTTCCGCTCGATTCTATAATCAGGAAAATAAGACCCTATTTTCTGAGAGATTCCATCCAACAAAGGAGGGAATGCATTAAGCGCGCTAATTATAGAAAGGGGTGCATTGATTACAAGAGCAAAAGGAGTAAGAAAAGAGATGCCGGCCTGAAACATCACGAACCACAAACTACCATCGATTATTGAGTAGTGCATACTGGCTTCTTGTCGCTTTTTTTCATTTTCCATGGTTTAATCTCTATTAATGATAAAAATAAATCTGTTCAGCAGAGTTGTGCAACGCCCCTTATATCTTTTTTTGCCACTAGAACAGCAGTAATGCAATTCAACAAGATTTGGCATCTTTCGTCTTTACAAATCTTGCTTTATGGGTTTTAGTTGGTTTATTTCATAGTATGCCGATTTACGTATTTACAAATCTTGCTTTATTATTGTTTGGCTCTTTGCAATTTATATTGCAGTGTTTCTTGTCTTTACAAATCTGTTTTATGAGGCAGCACACCAAAGGCTGATGTTCTGCAACCTTAGGGTTTTCATAATTCATTTGTAACTTTATCGTAATACATTAATCCTTAAAAACTTTAAATATGCCTTTTGATATATTTAAAGATTATGACAAGAAAAGGAATAAGCCCTATAATTGCAATAGTATTATTGCTTATGATAACTATATCAATGGTGGGATTTGCTTATGTATGGTTTACAAGGATAACGGGCTCTGCCTTCAACCAGTCACGAACAGAGCAGGAGAATATACAAAAGCAACAAGGCCAAAGGGTTATAATAGATAATATATTAGGAAATCAGCTGACACTAAGGCATGTTGGTACATACCCTGTAACAAAGGATGAGCTTGGGGTTTTCATCAATGGTGTGGCAACAAGCATAACATCTGGGTGTGACACAATAAATCCAGGCGAGTACAAGACATGCACATTGGCAACATCGTGTACATCAGGGAGTAGAATAAGGGTCACGTCTCCTGGAATGACAGATGAGCAATACTGCTAGGTTGATAAAAATGGCAAAAACTATTAAAAAGCACGAGGGAAGGATTTATATTGAAACCATTGGAATATTTATTCTGTTTTTATTGACAGTGCTCTGCTTTGTTCTTGCTGGCTTTGGTTTCATGCTTCCAGACAATTTTGTCATCCCATTGCTCACAAACCTACTATTAATATTTCTAATTGCTGAAGGTATCATTATAATAATGCTATTATATAGGATATCACAGAAATAATATTTCTAATCTTTTTGTTTATAAAAAGAATCTTTTGAACAATCTATAAGCTTCTTCTAACATTTAACTATTTGCGTTAATTCCAAAATGCTTATAAATAAAAACATATAAAACCAATTGAATAATTATAATTAGATGAAATCAATCCTAGAGTCTGTTCCAGGGTCTCTCTATGTTATAATAGCATTTGCTGCTGGAGCAATCATGCTAATATTTATCTTAAGATTTCTGCCTGCTGAGAGCGAGATGACTATCAAACACGAGATACCACGAAGGCTTGCAGATTTTGCAGAAGATTGCTGGAGAGCACATAGATATGGAATGGACCCTGTGTCAGAGGTCTGCAAGACATTGAGAATAACTAATAAGACAAACGAGAGCGAGATCACGAAATTCTTGGATTGCAAAAACCTGCCAAACTATGAATGCTATCCTGACAATTGTACTTATTGTAAGTCTGATTTCCACGAAGATAATGATAAGCTAATAGCATTCATAGAAGATGCTGGAGAGATAAGGATAAGCTATGTAGACAGGAAGATAAGGATATCTCTAATAGAATGCGATTCCGTTTGCCAATGCAAGAGGCTTTGCATAGAGAAGAGCGCTGAAATGAACAAGGAGTGTATGAAGGCCTTATTTTATGCAGATTGCAAAAATGATGTAGATAAATTTTATGAGGATTGCCTAATTGGCTGTGAGATAACGAGTACAAGCACAACAACTACTACGACATCTACTACAACAACTACTATAAAGCCTGATATATTGATATATATGGTCAAGGAGTATGCTAGCCCAGACAAGATAAAACAGCTTCTCGAAGGAGCTGGATATGTTACTGATGTCCTAAAAAGGGAAGATGGACATTACATAACAGAATCGTTACTCTCAAAATACAAGCAGGTGTGGATACTTGATACTACTGAAAACATCGCCATTCCTGAATCAGAGGTTATGGCAGTAGTCAATTACTATAATAAGGGTGGCAATCTATTATTATCAGGAGAATGCTGCGGTAATATTAGCAATCCGTTAAGATGTCATGTAGATATTATAGATGCTATATCTGAGAATTTTGGAGTCAGGTTAAGCACTACAAAAGAGATATGCATTTTCATAGATCGAGAAGAGAATAGTAGCTGTACCATGCCATCATTAGTCAACTTTTATCCACATCCAATAACAGAAGGCATAACCAAACTAAGCACATCAAAAACCGACATAGACATTACTATAACAAACCCGAATGTTGTTCCTGTTTCTACTGTAAATGAAAAGATATATATAGCGGTTTTAGATTCTGCTGATGAAAGGGGAAGGATAGTATTTGACTCATCGTTTTTTAGGTTTCTTCCTATTCCAAAAGAGGGATACGTGGGTGGTCCTGAATACTGTGACAATTCCCAATATGCATTAAACATAGCAAATTGGTTGAATAAAAGTGATTGAATAACTTTTTATGCATGTGTGCTAAATCTACACACTTTTTAAGTTTTCGGTATCCATAAATATTGATAGTGGTTACGATGGTCTCAAGATATGGAAAGAAGATAAGAGAGAGAAAGCTTAAAACGAAGCCGAAGAAGAGGTATATGTGTCCCGTATGCTCAAGAAAGGCTGTAAGCAGGGTAGCAAGTGGTATTTGGGCCTGCAAGAAGTGCAAGACGAAGTTTGCATCAGACTCTTATGAATTTAAATTGTAGGATTAATAATTACTTGTGGTATTATGACAACTTATGAATGCTTGTATTGCAAAGAAAGATTCAAATTAAAAGACAAGGTGCAGTGTCCTTTCTGCGGGTCAAGAATAGTGAAAAAACCAAGGCAAAGCATAGTCAAGCACATCAAAGCAGAATGAGGTGAAAAAAATGGAAAAGATAAGCAAGAATGTAGAAGAGCTCTTAATGCGGTTTCAGATTCAGAATCAACAGCTTGAAAATCTAATTGTCCAAAAGCAAAACCTTATTGCTAAAAAAACTGAATTAGATAATGCCTATAAGGAATTGAATAATACTTCTGACCAGGAGGTATATAAAATTGCTGGACCAATAATTATAAAATCAGATAAGGAGAAACTAAAGACAGGGCTTGAACAAGAAAGAGAAGAAACAGAATTAAAGCTCAAGATGCTTGAAAAAAACGAGAAAAAACTAAGAGAGAGTATTGAAAAGAGCAGAGAAGAACTACAACAAATTCTGCCAACTTTGGAGAAAGAAGAGTGATTACTATGGTAAGAAAATCTTATGGCTTTAGAAGGAGGACGCGAAATAAGTTAAAGCAAAATGATATTATGAAGCCAAACATGTTTTTGCAGAGATTTGACATAGGCAATAGAGTTCACATTGATATTCAGTCAAGCTCGCAGAAAATTCCTCATCCAAAGTTTCAGGGAAGAACCGGTGTTGTGATCGGTAAACGAGGCAATGCTTACATTGTAGAAGTAAAGGACTTAAATACAAAAAAGCAGATTATAGTTAATCCAGAACATCTCAAGAGGTGTTAAAATATGGTTATGGAAGTGATAAAAGAAGAAATCATAACTTCAAGTGAGGCCAAAAGAATAATGAATGAGAGATCAAAGGAAAAGGGGCTTGCATATGAACAGAAGATATGTTTGGAATACCTCCAAAAGATACCTGTACTCCCAAAGGCCAAAGCAGAAAAGTTAGCAGAAGAGCTCGCACAGCTTAAGCTGCTAAATAAAAAACAAATCATAAATATGATTGATATAATTCCTGATACAGAGGAAGAGCTTAACATCCTTTTCAGCAAAGAAAAATTCAAGAAGGATGAGATTAAAAAGATAATTGAGATAATGAAAATGTATAAAATTGAGAAATGAGCAGATATGATCATGGATGATCTATATGAATATGAAAGAAGAATATGCAATAGTCTTAGATTTTTTGGCAACAGGCTATCCTGGAAGGCGCTATGGAGAGCCATTAGCCCAGGCTATTGGCAAGGATTACTTCTCTCTTCTAGAGCTTGTATCAAAGGAGAATATTATATTAAAACAGGGTGAAGAGGTTTATATTGGAGATGAAAAAAGAGATAAAATAAAGCTCGTGAAAAGAAGGTTAAGGTTAAGTGACTTGACAAATATTGCATTGTCAAATCTTAAAGAGTTTCTGGATCAGCTTATTGAGAAAAACGAAAAAAGGTTTGTGGACTTTTTTAATACTGCATCAAGCATAACTCCGAGGCTTCACAAGTTTGAGCTTTTGCCAGGGATCGGAAAAAAGTATGCGCAGGCATTAATAAATCATAGGCCATTTACCTCTTTTGAAGACATCAAAAATAAGACAGGTATTTCTGACCTTGTAAAGATTATAAAAAAGAGAATATTGGATGAATTAAGTGGAAACGAAAAATATTACATATTTGTTGTTCCTGTCAGAACATTTCATGGGCGGTAGCTTAATGATTCAGTTGGTTTGCATGAATTCATAACCACTTTTTGTTTTATGCTCACCTTGTCAGGTTGACAATTGCCAGTGCTTTGTTGGGAACTGCCAGATTGGAAGCTTTGATGTTTATACAAAGCAAGAGTGCACAGGTACTTCGGTCATGATTTATGATTTTTTTGATAACGTAGCAACATGGTATCCCACAGAGCCTGGGACTTATTACATAAAAATCTTGTGCGATGATGAAAGAAGCTCTTATTGCACAGCTGTGAGTGTTGCTAATGCAATCGTAAATCCAAACGTCTTTGTCTCTTGTCCTTTTTGCCAGGCAAGTAAATGCGATTGCTATATTTCAGGATGTCAAGAAGGCGTGCTTAACATATATGCAAAATCTGATTGCATTGCTACGCCTTCTCTTGCCTATGACTTTTACAATGGAAAGATATCATGGAGCGCTCCTAAAGGAGGTGATTATTTTATAAAGGTTTTGTGTGATGACAAAGCCAAGTCTGGCTGCATTCCATTGCATGTTGCTGAAAATTTGGAAAGTTGCATAGGAAGATGCAATGAATATACAAAGGGTGCTGCATGCCAGTGTGACATAGGCTGCATAAAGAATAATGATTGCTGCAAAGACTTTTGTGAAGCATGCTCAAAGCTTTGTGCTTAATAAATTAATGAGCAAAATAGAAAAAAATCTATATAAGCCAACGGAATAATAACTATTAATATGCCAAGGCAGCCAACATCAATGGAATATAAGGTTTTCAAGGAAGAGGATATTTTGGCAAAGAGGCCAACATCACTCTATGAAAGATTGTGTAATGTAGCTGAAAAAATTATAAAAATTGAACCTGACCAAAAAACCAAAGAAAAAATAGAGCGAGCAATAAAGATAACACATCTGAATGTCTCCCCAGAGGGCGTTGGCTCTCTTACTGTTCTTTCATGCCTTATAATATGCTTTCTTGGTTTTCTAGGAATTTTGCTAAGTTTTTATCATAATATCCCAGTTTTCTATGGAATCTTCATATTTCTTCTCTCACTTCCTGTAGGTTATTATCTCTATAATTATCCTATGAGATATGAAAAGAGGTTTTTAACAGCTATTGGCTCTGAGATAACCTTCTTGATTTTATACATGATTGTCTATTTGAGAGAATCCCCAAATCTTGAGGGTGCGCTTCGCTTTGCATCGAAAAATTTGTCAGGTCCATTAGCATTGGATATAAGAAAGCTTATGTGGGATATCGAAGTTGGCAAGTATAAGACAGTTGATGAGGCATTGATAGATTATACGAGTTTATGGACTGAAGATAGATACTTCATAGAGGCAATCCAGATGCTGAGATCAAGCTTAAAATATACAGAGGAGAAAAGGATAGCAACACTTGAAGAGGCAATAAGCATTGTCTTAGAGGGAGCAGAGGAAAAGACAAAACATTATTCTCAAGAGTTGAAGACCCCTATTCTGCTTTTGCATGCCCTTGGAATTCTCTTGCCTGTTATGGGCTTGGTTATGTTTCCAATTGTTGGGATATTCATGAAAATAAAAGTAGAGGTATTGTTTCTCGGATACGACGTGATATTACCTCTAGTACTTTATTTCTTCATAACAGATATAATGCAAAGAAGACCACCAACATCGTCACCTATTGCTGAGCACCCACATATGGCATCAAAAAATAGATTTATCATAAACATCAAAGGCAAACCGCACTCTATTCCATCAATTTTAATAGCTCTTATTATTTCTATTCCAGTTATTGTATTTGGTGTTTATACATATCTCTCTAATACTGGTGATAAACTGATAGAGTCAATAATCATAACAACAGGGATTATGATAGGCTTTGTGATGTATTATTTCCTCTCTTCATTTCAAAAGGTAAAACTAAGAGAAGAGTTGAGAAAAATTGAATTAGAATTCACAGAAGCGCTGTTCCAACTTGGTAACCAGGTATCAACTGGTGTTCCTATTGAGGTTGCAATAGAACGCTCAACAAAAGCCATAGGCGAAATGAATATAAAGAAATTCTTCGCTGTAATTCTAAGAAATATGCAAAGATTGGGTATGACATTCTCTCAGGCAATATTTGACCGTGAATATGGGGCAGCCTCATTGTATCCTTCAGTACTAATAAAGTCTATAATGAAAATAGTTGTAGATTCTGCAAAAAAGGGTGTACAAACCGCCTCTGTGACAATGCTGAACATCTCCAAATATCTGAGAAATGTTCATCAAACCCAAGAAAGGATTCATGATATGCTAGAAGATGTCTTGTCATCATTAAGATTTCAAGGGTTTTTGCTAACGCCTTTGGTATCTGGTATAATTGTGACCATGGCAACTATTATGATAGGCATATTACAACAGATTACAGCATCTGTCTCTGGCATTGATGTTCAGACATACATGGCCGGTATTCCGTTTCTACTTAGCAAAATCGGCATTACACCTGGTGCATTTCAACTTATCTGCTCGATCTACTTTATTGAAGCCTCTATCCTAACAGGAATGTTTATCAATCGAATAGAAAATGGCGAGGATGAGATAGGAAAGCAGAATTTGACATTGAGAATTCTAGTAATAGGTGGCTTTATCTATGCAATCTCGCTGTTTGGCTCTTTGTTTATATTCGGGCCTTTAACAAAAGTGCCTGTCTAAGTTGCCCCGTCCGGGATTTGAACCCGGGTCTCAGCCTTTCTCCTTTTTGAGAGGGCTGTATCCTTATCCGTCAAATGTGACCGGACTAGACTAACGGGGCTTTTTTGGTCTTTAAACCTATTTAAATATGTAAATATAAATAAAAGTATTAAGAGGTAGATAAAATGGCTGAATTGCTTGTTGTGCGCTCTAAAGTGAAAGAGTTCGCAAAAAAGAAGAAAATGAGATTCAGCGAGGGTGCAGTAGTTGCACTGAGCAAGGAGGTTGAAGGAATTATAAATAAAGCGATTGAAAGGGCAAAGGCTTCAAAGCGTGGAACTGTTCAGGACAGGGACATATAATAAATTTTTCTTCTTTTTAATTTTTACTTTTTAAAGATTAGTTTTATTTCTAATATATTTTGGAAGCGCTTATTTAACGAATTGCTGCAAAGATAGATTAAAGATATCGGTTTTCATAAAGAAATATTAGAAGAGAGGTATGAAGACTGGTTGAAAAAAGGAATATTAGCAGAGATGATTTTCTCTTCAAACCTTTTCAGAATTTGATGCAAATATCAAAGACGTGAAAAATTTTATTCAAAAAGTCAATAAAATTCTTGAATGTTTGCTTTGATGAAGCAATTGAAAAGAAACTATTAATGAACATTAAAGGCAAGAATTTAGGATTAAGAGATCTCATTTAGATAATCTTTGAAAAGCTCTTATCTTTTTGTAAATAGAAAAAATAAGCGTAAGATTTTATAATTTAATTACTCAAAGATTAGATATAAGGCCAGAGGATTACTATTTATTGACAATTAAGAATCTAGCACTAAATCTGCAGAATTAATTGACATAGAAATTCTTTCAAGAATCTGAATCAACTAAAATTAAAGAGGAATTTTTTGAGGGACAATTTCTTGAAATAATTTGTATTTTAGGTTTTGTTGTAGTCTTACAAAAAAATGGTTGTAGAAATCATATTTTATAAGTTCTCTTTTGTTAGAAAGCTAATCTTTGCATAATACCCGCAATGGTTAAATACTTAAAAAACAATTTTTATTTGATTTAGCGAGAGTAGCCAAGTGGTCAAAGGCGCTAGGCTTAGGAGCTAAGGGCGAAGTTCAGGAGCTTGGCGTTGAGTCACCTAGTCCCTTAGTGGGTTCGTCGGTTCGAATCCGACCTCTCGCATCTTTGTAAGTTGCATTATAACCTGCACAGCGACGAAGCTGATAACCGGAAGGTCGGGAGTTCAAACAGGTTAACGCACCATAGCGTTTGTTGAGAAAATCTCCCCTGGCCCATGCTTAAAGGGCCGGTAGCTTAGTCTGGTTGGAGCGTCCGGGCTGTGCAAGTTATCTATTCAATATTATCTAACTCTAATAACGAGAAATAGTTCAAAACTGAGAAAATAAAAAATAAATAATTAAGCCCCATAAAGCGTTTGTAAACCTGTTACATCCGGTTGTTCAAGTGTTCTCTTTTGAGTTTCTTCGTAGTCAGAATAACCATACATAGTTATTGCTGAACAAGCTGAATCATATACATCTGCTAAGCCAATTCCATGTCCTAATTCGTGGGTTGCTATGTTTTGTAGGTCCATTACTGCTGTTGGGTCTTCTGGGTCAGTAGTGGGAGTTGTATCAGCATCCCCCCATCTCCAGTCTGTATCAAACATCATATCGAACTCAACTATTGCTTTCGTTGCTGGATTATACCATACTGTGGTTACTGCAATCACTCCTTCAGTTGGATAGTCTCCAAATGTTATAGCATTCTGGTAATCTCGAACGCCATAAGTTGCTTCATAATTGATTGGGCAAATATCATAATTTTGGAAAAGTTCTTTACTTGTGTTTGCATCCCAGGTCTCAGCTGATGTAATTACAGCACTACAAACAAAACTTTCAGAGAGGCTTTGTGGATTTGTTGGATTTATTACATAATTTACTGGCAGGGTTTTCCATTTCACTTTACCTGTTAAAAACTTGTAGCAAGAGGGTGCTTTGGGTGCTTTTGCTGCTTCTGGTTTTCCGTATCCCTTCTTATAGTGGATAAATTCTATTTTCTCTAAACCATGTGGGTTTAATACCCAATCATTGTTTATGGTTGGTGATTTATCTACAGCTACTCCTGCACTTTCTTTCGCTTTATCTGCTAATGGAATCACAATAGCTGCTGAAGCTGCTACTGCCAAGAAAAGTACTGATATTGCAAAAATGGAAAGCAGTTCTTTCATTTACTCACCAGTAATATTATAAACCGAAAAGTATTTAAAGTCTCTCAAGTATTTTTGATACTTTTCAGCAGTCAGTAGGTAGATATTATCATATCGTGTTGCATGGACCCAGCGAGACTCGAACTCGCGTCTCCGCGCTGCGAACGCGGTGTCCTGCCACTAGACTATGGGCCCATTTTATTGAGTTATTTCTTATTTATTTGGGAAATGCCCAAAACTTTATTAACTTGAAATATTGTATCTACAAATGATTCAAGCTCTTTCTCATGAGAAACTATAATTACTTGATCGCTTTTAATCTCGTCAAGTATATCTCTTAACTTAAATATTTGCTCTTTTGAAAATCCGTCAGTTGGCTCATCTAGAATTAATAGATTTTCCTTCATGCTTGTGCATACCCTTTTTACCATTAGATTTAGGGCGATTCTATAAGCTAAGGCAACAGATGTCTTCTCCCCTCCACTAAGAGAATTAACATCAATTTCATAACCATCCTGCTCTATTATAGGAGAGAAGTTCTCATCGACCCTCGCTAATATATCATTTTCCATGAGCATGTAAAAGTATTTTTTGAATGTCTCATTAAATTCACGGTTTATTTCTTTCATTACAATAGTTTCTATCTCATCCAAGGAAGATGAGAAATAATCTCGAGTGAAGATCATTTTCTCTTCTAGATCTTCGCGCATCATTTTCTTTTTCATCTTATCTTCTATTTCCTTTTCTATTCTATTTTTAAGATCTTCAAGAGTTTTTATCTCACCCTCTAGCAAACTAATCTTAGAGGTCAGATCGTAAATAGAATTTTCCAAATCTCTTTTCTTTGTCTTCAATCTCGAAACCTCTTCAGCCACATGCTTATTTTCCTCCAGCACTCTCTTTTTTTGTTTTATTTCGCTTTCTATTTTTGCTATCTCCATCTCAACCTTTTTTATCTTCTCTTCATTCATCTCAAACCTCTTTAAGTTTTCTTCGACCCTTTTTTCAATCTCTTCCAATTTTCTTACTTGCTCCCTAAATTTTCTAACCCTTTCCAATATTTCACTTGCTTCCTTTTCCTCTGTTCTTGAGCTTTCGATCTCTTTTTGTATAATCTCTAATCTATTTTTCATCTCAGCAAGCTTTGCGTCAAATTCCCTCGAAGTTATCTCTCTCAAACAAGTTGGGCATACGCCTTTATCTATTATGCTTTCCAAATTTCTTATGTGCAATCTTATTTCAGATTGCTCAGCTATCCTCTCTTCTCTTTTCTTTATTACGCTTCTTATCTTTTCAAATAATTCTTCCTCATTAGCCTCTATTTTTTCTAAAACAACGCTTTCCCTTTCCTTTATCATTTTTTCATTTTCCTTCTTCAACAAATCGTTTTCATAAATGAGATCAGAAATAATTTTTTCATTATCTTTTTCAATTCTCTCTAGTGCTGGTAGTTCTCCAGAGATTTTATTTATCTCAATCATAATTTGTTCATAATTTTCTATTTTCTTCGAAATCTCGTTTAGTTTGCTTTCAAGACTCGATCTCTCAATCTTAAGAGAATTCATATTTGCAATATTATTTTCTATTATCCTTTTTTTCTCTTCCCTTTCTTTTAATAGGTCATCCAAATTTCTTATTTCCCCGTCAATAAAGCTTATCGTATTTCTTATCTCATCATGTAAAAGCTTGGCATTGTCTTTTGCAATCTTATAATCCTCAATACCAAAAACCTTTCTAAGGGTCTGCAACCTATCTTCTATTTTCATTTTGAGAATTTCTTTCATCTCTTCTTGTGGGGTAAATATAGCATAGCGATAAATAAAGGAAGAGCTTCTTGTTCTCACGCTTTCCTTAAAGTTAAGTATCTCCAATATCTTTTCCCTTTGCTCAGAAGAGGTTAATCTCAGTTTTCTTCCATTAACAATAATATAACCTTCATCCTGAGAAATTCCCTTTTCTCTTTTCTTAAGCAATCGATATACAATGTAATTCTTTCCATTTGCCTCAAACTCTAATTCCACTGAGCAATTGTTTTCACCGGCCCTCATAAGAGTTTCTCCGCGCATCTCTCCTAAACCAAATAACGCAAACTCTATTGCATAAAGCAAAGAAGACTTTCCTGAACCTACGTCACCCTCAAAAAGAATAACACCCTTAGGAAATTCTATTTCCTCGTCTTTATAAGACCTAAAGTTTCTTAATTTCAATCTTCTTATTATCATAGTAAACACCTTCTACTTAATCTTTAGCTGAGAATCTTTAGTCCAATCTCTTTTATTCTCTTTTCATAATCAGCTTTTGTCTCTCCTTTATTTTCCTCTCTCAGGGCATTCAAGAGGTTTAACGAGGTTTTAACATCTTGCAACCTTTTATTCTTGAAATTAAACTTTTTCAAATACTCCTCAAATAACCTTTTTTCTGTCTCTTCTCTAGTCTCTTCTATTATTTCTATCTCCTCTTCTTCTTTACCCAGCAACTGATTTCTATTTATATAAATTACTTTAGCACCTCTCTCTAGAAAATTTTCTTTTATCAAAGAAAAATCTATGTCATAGGGTTTTCCGCTTCTAAGCCTTCCAAATACTTTTATTAAAATTACTTTATCCTTCACATCAGAAAGGATATCTTTTATTTCCTCCATAACGCTATTTGGATTCTTTCCTGTGACATCGTATTCTAATATGCTTACTTCAGCCTCCTTTATTTCTATGAATTTGTAATCTATTTTACTATCATCTACGGAAACGATGAAGAAGCCCCTGTCTTCACCTCTTGCTGTATTTTCTAGATCTTGGTACGAATAACCGAACAAAGAGCCAGAATAGGCAACTAATGTGTTGCCGATTTTATTAATAGCTCGCTGATGCACATGACCACAAGCTAAATAGTTTACCTCTCCCTTGAACCTTTTCAAGCTTATTGGCTCTAATCTTGGATCCGGAAAAACCTCTTCTATAGCTGCGTGCAAAACAAATATCTTAAAGGAATTATTATCTAAAAAGCTTATTTGCGAGATATCTTCCTCGATCTCACCCCTCTTCAATGCCGAGACCCCTGCAATCTTTGCTCTCGTTTTCTTATCTTCAATAAAATTCTTAGTTAATTTTACAAAAAGGCCAGCAGAGTGCAAAACATCTATTATTGAGGCTTGAATTGGCGAATAATCGTGTGAGCCATAAATCACATAAATCTCTATTCCTCTGTCCTTCACTTCTCGCATCTTCTTTACAGCTTTACTCAATATCTTAGCGTCTGGCATGTGATTGTCGAATAAGTCACCAGCAACAATAATAAAATCAACATCCTCTTCTATGCATTTATCCATTGCTTTTAAGAATGCATTTAGATTCATTTCTCTTAGTGTTAAATCTCTAAAAGCACCGAGATGAACATCTGCGATATGAGCAAATTTTATCATGAATAGATTTTGAAAATAAAAATTAAAAATGTTAAATCTAAGTTGAAATAATGCGAGGGTAGCCAAGCGGTCAAAGGCGGTAGGCTCAAGACCTACTGGCTTAGTGCCTTCGCAGGTTCGAATTTTTTGCGAGAATCCTGCCCCTCGCATTTAATAAATGAGCTATTTTAGATGGCTTTGCTTGCCCAAGTACATCATGCAGTATGGCTCTTACTTCTCTCAGTCTTTTCTCTTCAAACTCAAGATGCTTCTTGAGCCGTTTTTTGTTTGTTGATGAAGAAGAACAAATAGGCAGCATTCAATAATTTTTGGTCTGTGAATACGAGCCCTTCTAGATTCTTGTTAGAAAAATTTGGGTGCATGCCTATAATAAAAAAGAGTTTTGGATTCAAGTATGAGAACTCTTTCCAAAACCAATGATTAGCGCACTCAATTAGTGGAGGAATATCTCCCTTCCTATTTTTGCCAGGAAAGGCAATGACCAATTGCTTTGATGTAAATCAGTTGGATTGTAAAAAATTTCCTTTAGAAGATTGTACCACTTTAACAATTGCTTACTACTTGTATCAGGCTCATCTCTGCTTTTTGATAATGATTTGCGAAACATACTTGCATGCAAAGATGTTGCCTGACCTACTTGAAGAATTTTTTGCATTTTGATTTCCTCCAAAAAGGTTTGATCGGATTTAAGCCTTAATACCTCTTTCCAATATCTTCATTTTCTTAACTTATTTTGAAATTCTTCAAATTCCATTAATCTCTACAAATAATGCACCTTACTCTCATCAAATTCATTCTCGCTGTGCTTCTCCTTCTTTTCTGCAGGATATCCTATTGGCATCATGCAAAGAATTCTCAAATCCCTCGGAATCTTCGTAATATTTTTAACATACTCTTCCCTTTCAGTATTTTCATCCATCACTTGACAGAAGCATGTGCCCAGGCCTTGATTAGTAGCTTCAAGGTAAATGTTCTCAGCAGCAATAGCACAATCTTCTACCCAGCGCTTCGTTGGCTTTGCAGCAATTATTATAACTACAGGAGCATCCTTAACAAAGCTACACCAAGGTGTTGTTCTTGAGAGCTTTTCTTTAATCCCTTTATCCCTTACAATAAAGAATTCCCATGGTCTCAGATGCATTGCTGAAGGAGAATACATAGCAGCCTTCAGAATTTCTTTAATCTTTTTCTCTTCCACCTCTCTAATCTCAAACTTTCTTATGCTTCTTCTTTTTTCTATCACATCGAGAACCAAGCTTTATCACCTCTTCTCGAAGTTTATCTCATACAATGCCCATGCCCAAATCACAGCCTCAAACGCCCTTATCAAGTCCCCTCTCTTTAAAAAATATTCAGAATCTTTAATATAAGCGTTGATATTAGCAAGCGTTTTCTTTTCCTCCTCACTTAATGATTTAATCTCTTTGATTTTAGCCTCTATTCTATTTTTCCATTTATTTGTTTCCTCTATTAATTGTTTTTCTATTGACATCTTATTTCAATTTTCTTTATCCCATTCATGTAAGGATGCAAAACCTTTGGTATTAATACAGAGCCGTCCTTTTGCTGGTATTGCTCTATTATGGCAAGCATTGTCCTGCTTGTTGCAAGTGCTGTATTGTTCAGCGTGTGCACAAAGCCTTTGGGTGCTTGCCCATCTTTTTCTCTATATCTTATATTTAGCCTTCTTGCCTGATAATCTGTGCAGTTAGAATTAGAGCCTATCTCCCTAAATTCGCCGTCTGCCATCCATACTTCTATATCATATTTCTTGGCTGCAAAGTCTCCAATATCGCTTGTACAAACATTAACAACTCTATAGTGCAATCCTAAATCTTGATATATCTCTTCAGCATTTTTTTGAAGCTCTTCGTGCAACTCCCAGCTCTGGTTAGGTAAGCAGAAAATAAACTGTTCTACTTTATGGAATTGGTGCATCCTAAAAAGCCCTTTTGTGTATTTTCCGTGAGCACCTACTTCTCTTCTGAAACATGGGCTCACACCAACAAATTTTATTGGCAGTTTCGATGCAAGTAAAACCTCATCCATGAACATCGCTGCTATTGGATGTTCTGCTGTTGCTATCATATATAAATCTTCATTATCTATTTTATAAAGTTGCTCCTCAAAGAATGTAATATCAGTTGCTCCTTCGTGTGCTTTTCTGTTCATCATATATGGTGGTATAATCAAAGAATATCCCTTCCTCATCAACTTATCTACAGCGAATCTTATCAGTGCCATATCAAGCAGGGCAAGCTCGCCTCTTATGTAAAAAAACCCCCTTCCTGCTACTTTTGCACCAC
Organism: Candidatus Aenigmatarchaeota archaeon; assembly: GCA_039091735.1. Lineage (GTDB taxonomy): Archaea > Aenigmatarchaeota > Aenigmatarchaeia > GW2011-AR5 > JAHLMP01 > JAWCLB01. The sequence goes on from JAWCLB010000003.1 coordinate 61,719, forward strand.
GTTCCCCATCTATTAAATTTTGCATTATTTCTAAATGATTCTTTGGTTGAAAATCAAACTTTGGCGCAGAACCAAATCTTCTTATTTCAACGTTCTCATCTCCGACTGGTACGCTGTCATCAAGCATGTTTGGTAAAAGCATCAAAATATTGTCGCATCTATTATTCATTTTTTTAAGCTTCTCGTCAAGTTTTTTTATCATTTCTGTAATTTTTTCAACTTCCCTTATTTCTCTCTTTATATCTTTTTTGCTTTCCTTAAGTTCAGCGATTTTATTTGTTAGAATATTCTTGTTGTGTTTCAGGTTTTCAACATCCCTCTTAATTTCCCTTCTTTCTTTGTCTAATGAAATTAGCTCATGAAGCAACTTTATCTTTTCACTAACTCCACGTTTTTCTAAATTCCTTTCTACAACATCTGGATTTTCTCTTATGAGTTTTATGTCAAGCATGTTTTTGTCACTTAATCCTATTTAATTAAAATGTTTTTTAAGCTTTTGTGTCTTGATTGAGAATACTTCGCCATGACTTACAATATTTATTGCATATAGTGAAAAAGTATTTTTTAGTTTGTTTTCCAATCTTCAGAACTTTTTTTGGTATGCAAATGAAATTTATTACATTAGTAATATCTTATCCAAGTCTCTGGTATGCCATCTCCGTTCAAATCATCACAAAAGCCTTTTTTCAAGTCCCTGCACCAGCCAGA
>JAWCLB010000004.1:0-60982 GCA_039091735.1 Candidatus Aenigmatarchaeota archaeon
GCTAAGTAACTGCTCAGGATTGCGATCAGAGGTATCGCAATCATCGGCCTCGGAGCCGCTGTAGTCTTTATCACTCAAAGGAGGAGGTTGGTGAAGTGAAGAGGCATGGAGAGGTGACAACTGGATTTAATCCTGAAAATAAACCCCTTTACATTTATATTTGACATTCAATGATGAAGTTAAATAATTAAAAAAGATGTTAAATTTATGAAAAAATTTGAGTTTATCGATATAACAACAGCAGATGTGGCTTTTTTGGCTTATGGCAAAGACCTGAACGAACTTTTTGAAAATGCTGCCTTAGCTATGTTTGAAGTTATGATAAACACAAAACACGTTAAGCCTATAATAAAGAGGGAAGTTAAATGCGAAGGAAATGATATAAATTCTTTGATGTTCAGGTGGCTCAACGAGCTCTTGGTTTTTGTGGATTCTGAAAATCTTGCCTTCTCATCTTTTAATGTAAAGATAGAGGATAAAACCCTCAGAGCAATCTGCAAGGGCGAGAAAATAGACGAAAAGAAACATGAATTAAGAACAGAGGTAAAGGCAGCGACAATGCATTTGATGCGAATTGTAAAGGTTAATACAAACTGGGAAGCTCGTATTATTTTGGATATCTAAGTAATATTTGCTAATAGAGTCTAACCTCTACATTGTCACAGTGAAAGGGTTTGATGACAAGATTAAGAGGAGTAGGGTTGAGAAGTTAGTAATGTTGAGATAAATTTCTCATGGTGGATTTGTGCAAGGCTCATCTCCAAAGTATTTATACCACCAATTCTCGTTAAGAGGAAGCTCACAGCTTCCCCATGGATATTTAGCTTCTTTTTGCATTATTTCCACAACCTTTTGATTAAGATCAAAACCATTATGTCTTTCGGCATAATACTGGCATAGATATTCTCTGCATTTTGACCATGTTATTGTTTCATTATTTTCTGAGCAAACATAAAAATGCGGGCAGAAGATTGCATCCTCACAAACAGGCCAAGGCTCTATAAAAGCAAGCCCTTCCAGTGATTTAATCATATCAACTTTTCCAGGATTCAGTAAGTTACTGGTTTTTGGTGGTAATACTCTATTTGAGCAGAATAGAACAGCCAATCCAACATTACCAGTTGCAAAATACTCTCTACATCTACCTTCGCATGATACCCTTTTCTCCTTAATAATTATTTCGGGTATATTAACCCATTTCATGCAGCCACCACAGATATATGCTCTGGCTACTAAGATTACTATTCCTACCATAGCAGCAATAATCAAAAGAATCAACAAGCCTATTATTACCTTGCGCATCTATCAACCTTTTCTCTAACAATAATTATTTAAGTATCCAATCTATTAAAAGCTTATTGACAAATGCACTGCTCAAGATGAAGGCAGAGTTCATCTCAGAAGAGAGGATTCCATTTTATAGAATTTTATAAAACGCTATCCTTTTTTGTTTAATATTTTAGATAAGAAGCAAAGAAAACTATGAGATGCAATTCCTTTATAGAACAAAATATTGAAAGCGAGTAATTCTTGAGATTTAGGAGAAGAGAGAAGACAAAAACTCGAATCCACCGGTGGCATTCAATATTTTTGAGATAATGAAGAAAAAGAGCGCTATTATTAACACAAACAAAATAGCTTTCAATAATAATTTCATGTCCATTTTGATCTCGCCACTAAATGCATCTTCCGATGCTCATATCACATTTATTTTTGCAGTGCGCATCAACAAAGCATGTGCATTCGCCCAAAACACAAACACCAATTCTCTCTTTGTTGATAATGCAGTCGTTATCGCTCCCGCATGAGTTTGGTCTTCTCTCTAAGACAGTTTTCTGGACATTTGAGAACATGCCAAAGTTGATTTCACCTGTGAAGAGCTTGTAAACAGTAATTAATGCTAAAATAGTTATCATCACCCCTACTCCGAATCCTAGCATTGTATATACATCTGCCAATTAACACCACCACTTTTATATCTATTTCTCTGTTCTGACAAACTTCCATTCTACCCAATCGTTATTTGTCATTTCAAGATCATCCCAAGTTCCATCACCAAGGTCTATTCCTGCTGGGTTTAAGACAAGCCTCTGCGTTCCTGGGTTTCCTGTTTTTGGATCATAAGGGATTCTTTCATATTTTTGTTTCTCTTTATTATATCCTGACCTCGATACAGTGTAATTATAGTGCCATCCTTCATAATAAGCTGCCTGGGCCATTGGCTCACACAATTCAGGAAAATTATTCTTTAGAGAATACTCATCAACCCCCCATGTATCTCTCTCAGCCTCCCAATAATTATCCTTTTCGTTCCATGGTCCTACATCTAAAACAGGAACTATAACACTCTTGCCAGTCTTTGGATATGTAACCTTAATCTTTACAGGATTATCAAGATAGCGCTCTCCTTCAGGTGCACTAAATCTGTATGGAAGGGCGGCAAGTCTATCCTTCTCTTTTATTTTATAATTATATGCAGTGATTTTGCCAACCAAACCAAGACGCGTTGCAAAAACCTTGCATCCCTCTTCTTTAATTTTCCATTTTCCTATTCCATTCTCAAAATTACATTTATATTTTTCTTCTCCTGCTAAAATCTCCGCGCCATCATTATCTTCTGTACACGCCCACCACATTGCTTCGCTATCAGAATAACCGCATATAATCCCATACTTTACCTTGTAAACATAATCTCCCAACTCATTTTTCTGCAATAAGTGGCAACACCCATCTCTTGGACACATTTCATGATATTTTTTGAATTCTTCGCATTTATCGAATGCCCCTGAACCAAATCCAGCATCTAGCGTTGGTGTTACATCATTGCATATAGTTGTTCCGAAGCATCCCACTGAAGAGATAACAGTATATTCTCCTTTCGTTCCATCTTGCCTTATGCAATCGCATTTGCCCTCATAACTAGCGAGTACATCTTTCAGATTTCTCATACCATCTTGAATTATTGTGCCCTGATTCACATAAAATATTCTATTCCCTCCTCTATGTATTGTAGGAGCTAATCCGCTGTGGTCTGAAACAAAGACTGCACATTTATCGCCTTTCCAGTTCTTTGGAGCAAAATATGCTTTTGCCTCACCCTTAGCAAGAGGATTTACAACCATATGTTCTATGCTGTCCAATAAATGAAACTCGTATATATACACCATTCCATAATCAGGTCTTCCTCTTTCCTGAACATTTTGTAAGTAGATATGAACTGCCTCGTGTCCCTGAGTTAAATTTATTGATCTCCAACCTTCTCCAGAAAGGCCAGAAAGAAGCTCATTAAAGGTTCTGACTATGCCTCCTGGATTAAACAAAACTATGCTCAATGCTAAAACCCCAACAAATATTATAATCATTGTGAGCAGATTCATTGACATTGATTTCATTTTAATCGCAATCCTCAGAGCATGTTTCTTTGCTCTCTCCACATTCGCATAATCCATCGCCGCAATAACCCAAAGTAAATTTTGCTGAGTATGACAAGGCTTGTCGAGGGAATTCGTGCCTTTCTGGAAGTCTCATCTCGTGAGTTACATCTTCTGCACAGTCAAGATAGCGACGATTACATGCATAATAGTGTTCGACTAGAGGATCACAAAGAAGTAATTTACACTCATTTGGGTTTTTAATTATTAATTTATATCCAGCATCCAACATATTTTTGGCATCTTTTCTTATTGCCCTTATATCAATTCGTATTTGATTTTTATTAAGACTCGAAACTTTTTCAGGGGTAAACCATGAATACTGAAACATTAAATTCTTCTCACAATCTTTAGGATTATCGCATATCCAAATAGCTCTAGAGTTTTCATACGCTTCATAATAGCCATATTTAACATCACTGTTGTCTGTCTTATCCCATGCCCTTGGGCATATCTCCAGTTTACAAGAGCCTATTTCAAAAAGGTCACATGCGGGTTCAGTAGACCATAACTCTCTTTCAACTCTTATCCTTTCTCCTTTTTCCCAATCAAATGCAAGGTCTTCAATTATTTCACCTACTGTTATAATTCCTGCATCCCATTTTATATTATCTTTTCCATCACAAAATAATATGCATGCCTTCCCCTCTATATCATCACATGAATAATCATAATATTGCTTACCAAATTCATCTTCTTTGCATACCCTACCACATTCTTTATTTCCAAAATCTTCCATGCCACAAAGCTCAGTATTTAACTTAAGCCCCCATGCAGTAATTATCCATTCATTGACTATTCTTTCAGATGGGCAATATTCCCTCAAATCATAATCCTCACATCTTGTTTTGATTACTTTTATAGGATTTTTCGAAAAAAACCTTGTCAGCTCTGGATTTATCGGTGGCGGTATTCTGTCTTTGCAACAATCACAATTCTTGCAATTAATCCACAGAGATTGTATTATCTTAGTTATTATCAAAGACGTCTGGTACGTGTCACACTCCCAATATTTGTCTTTTTTAACGCATTTCTCACTTAGCTGAGCGTTTATGTCTTCTATGTCCTTTTCAACCCTCGCTTTCATAGCATCCATTCTAGCCCTTTCTAAACCACCATGAGCAGCCCATATCAACGCGAAAATTCCACCAAAGACAATAAAAAGGGGTATAATGATCTTTACTATGATGTTGAAAATCTGCTCATGGCCCAACTGACCCTTCATCAGCACACACCACACAATTCACATTTAATAGGATTGATTAAAGGTATCTTATTGATTACTCTTGCCATTGGCTTGCATATCCACTTACATATGTTGCAGACGCTCTCACTCATCTGCCCGAAGATTACAAGCAATACGGCCAAAAATATGATTGCTAATATTATTACAACCAGAATGCTGAGCCCTGTAACAGCAGCCTTCATTTTTATCTCACCCAATAAAATTGCCGACTTTTGAAATAAATAAAATCATCAGAACAGCTATTGCCGTTACCATTATGACTGCAAATAGTGTCCACCATGCAATTCCTTTCATAAGGCACCACTTATCAGATTGTAATCTCTAAAAATTTATAGCTATAGAGATAAAATATGCCTATTAAGATGGCAATAATAGCCATAACTAATGCAAGCCACATAACTGTTCTTATAGTCTCTTTCTCCATATAATTATCTTATTTTTATCCTTTTTATTAATTAATCAAAAATAGATGGATTTTAATAGAAAAAATTTTATCTAACTCTATCAGCTAGGACAGGCCTGTGAAAGCTTGGAGCTACAGCCAACAAATGTAAATATCTCCTTTGTTAAGACGCTAAAATTCAATGTCGATAATGTGGCAGAGTAAATGCAGACTATATACTTGTAAAAATTATTAAAGAGCCTTGGGGTTATCTCTAAAGATGTAGCTATTGTAAATTAGCTTTAGAGTGTTGATAATAGAAGTTCCTTTTGATAGATGTAATAGTTCACTTATGGCAAAGGTTATGAGCAGGGTTTACTTCAGGATTTTATCTTTTAACCTTTTTATTTCCTTAGGTTCTTCAACTAGCTTGGCTTTATGCAACTTGTAAAGAAGAGGGATTACCCCACAGTGTTCGCATATGCCCCAACCGCACTTACCCCCATTTTCTTGGGATAGTTTGTGACACATGGCAAGTTCTCTCTCAAATACTTCTTGGTTTATAATGTTTTTTTGAAGTCCAGTCCTGCAGGTTAGTTTATTGGTCATAGGTTGCCTCATTTAAAAAATTCTATGTTATGTCTCTTTATTCTTGCTTCTCTTTTTCTACCTCAAATAATGATGGAGAAATTGATTTTATAATTACTATTTCTCCTATTGACTGGACCATCTGAAACGGAATAACTACTCCTTTTTTGGATCCAACTATATCAGAAAGGAAAGAGCCTTTTATTGTATCGACCACAATTGCCCTTACACGAAACTTTTCAAGGTCTAATTCGAGGTCATTTATCTTTCCGCAATATGCTCCCTTGTCAGTGAATACATCCTTCCCAATCAATTCAGAAAACTCTTCAATTGTTGTCATCATTGAGCACCTTTTTATAATTCTTATTTAATGCTAAAAAGATTTAAATACTTTTCAGGTAGAGAAATGGGCCCGAGGAGATTTTCATTTTAATTTGAACTCCTGTCACGAGCTCCCTTTGAGCCTTTTATAAGCTCGGATCCTAGCCAAGCTAGACGACGGACCCAAAATATCTTAATAAAAATATTTCGCTCATATAAATAATAGTATTGGTTGTATTCAAAATTTTAAGTATGACAAATAACGTTATATATATGAGCGAAATGAATATTTGTGTAATCTCTGATTTGGAGGATTTTTATGTTGCACAGATTTTTGGAAAAATTTATGAAATTTATAAACATAATATAAATACATTGAATGTTAGAGTTAAAAATTTCTCTATCATTGAAGCATGCTTTAAAATTTATGTTCTTGATTCAAATTTAAGGGATACAATTTTTATTTGTGTTATTGACCCTTATGTTGGAACAGAAAGAAAGGTTAAAATTATAAAAAAAGGGAAAAATTTTTTAATCGGACCGGATAATGGAATTTTCTCATTAATTGAAAATTTTGAAAAAATTATTGAGGTTGATACAAAAAAATTTAATGCTTCAGCGACATTTCATGGAAGGGATATATTTGCTGTAATAGCAGGAAAAATCTTAAAAGGAGAAAAAATAGAAAATTTTGGAAAAGAATGTTCAGGAATAGAAAAATTGGATTTAAAAAATAGAATTTTATATATTGATGAATTTGGAAGCATAATAACTTCTATAAAAAATGGGGAAATTAAGGCAAATCTTGGAGAAATTTTAAAGGTAAAAATAAGCAATGAAAAAGATAAAAAAGGAAAAATTTTTGAAGCAAAATTTGTAAGAACATTTGCTGATGAAAAGGAAAAACTTATTATTTACAAAGGGAGTTCTGGATTTTTGGAAATTGGAAAATTTATGGATAATACAGCAAAAATTTTAAATGTAAATATTGAAGATAGAATTGAAATTTTAAATTTATAATTTTCTTTATCTAGCTGATATTTAGCTTTTCTACAATATTTTTAATACTATTTTGATTAAGATTACGATAATAACAAAGCAAAGCCTCAACGGAATTTTCATATCTTCAAAAACTGCATCTGTCTCAACATTAAAGGTTGCATTACAATCCTTACATAAATATCTTGATAGCTACCTTTTTATGTTCATATTTGATTGTGTTGCTCGACTTACATGGATAAACTACGCAATTTTCCATAGTTTTTAAAAAACATAGGTTCTTCATCTGTGATGTCATAAACACTTTTCATCTGTAGAAATTTTGCCATTTTGCTTTAAACACAAAATTAATTTACTGCTAATAATGTTTATATGAGCGAAATATTTTAGATTTCATACTAGGATGCTATAAAGATTAAAGAGTATTCATTTCATAATTTTTATAAACCACGAATAATTGAATATTCTCAAAATATTTATAAAGATTTATAATAATTATAAAATAATATGAAGCAAAAAACAAGAATAAGCTTAATCGTATTGCTATTTTTGGTTTCTGTGGATTTTGCATTATCAAACCAGAAATCTGAGGTAGTTGTTATCCCATCTGAGGTTGTTAATATAACCCACGAAGCGATAAAGACTGAAACTATAAAGATAGATATCCGCAAAGCAGAAGAGATTCATGCAATACCCAAAGGTTGTGAAAATTTGTGTGGTGATGGTATCTGTCAAAGGATAGTATGTATGGCACTTGGCTGTCCTTGCCCAGAAACAGCAGAGAGTTGTCCACAAGATTGCAAAAAAATTGGTTTAGCAAATCCAGCTAGCGCTTATTGTGAAGAGTCTGGTTATAAATTAGATATTAGAAAAGACGCCGAAGGTAATGAATATGGTGTTTGCGTTTTTCCTGATGGCAATGAGTGCGAGGAGTGGGCATTTTATAAGGGAGATTGTGGTCAGGAATACAAAAAGATTGAACAAGAAAAAATAGAGGAAGTTATTAAAGCTCGGCCAACAATATCTTTGCCTAATGAAACAAGTATCAAGATTTTGCCGTCAGAGGCTAAGCCAATTTTGATTGAAGATAGACCTGTTGAATTTACAGGCATAGAAGAGACACCAACGATCTCTGTAAAGATAAGGCCAAAAATACATCCAGGGATGCCTGCTAAAGCATCTCAAATTGTATGCCAAGCCACCTTGAGAGAAGAGATTGGAAAATGCATTTCAGCTGGAAATTCAACAGATGTTTGCAAGGCTGAGTATGAAAGAATTGTTAAAGAGAAATGTTTTAACAAAACAGCAGAAGAAATTGCTAACTTATTGCCTGCTGTGTCAGTTAAAGTAGACATAGATAAAGAAAATAAAGAGACAAGAATTGAAGTCGCTAATACCACAGCAGTTACGCGAGAAATTCTGAAGTTTAAGCAATCATCAATGAGGATAGAAACGCCAAAAGGCGATGTTGTTGTACAAGTATTGCCAAATGCAGCTACAGAAGTGGCTATATCCAAAGAACCACAAAAGATTGATATTGTCGAACTAAGACTTGAAGAAGAAAAACCAATTTACAGGATTGGTGGAAGCAAGGATGCTAAATTGCTTTGGATAATTCCTGTAGTAGTGCCTGTAACAACACATATAAGCGGCGAAACAGGGGAAATTATTAAAATAGAAAAGCCTTGGTGGAGTTTCTTAGCTAGGTAATTTTGAGCTTTCTAACACTGTCCAATTGAATGCCTCTTTGCTTCTATTTTCAGAATTCTTGCTAAAGTACATACAACGGTATTAACTATTTAAATTTTCGTCTATTTATCTAAATACGATAAAAATGGTAAGAGTGGACAAAGAAAAGTGCATTGGGTGCGGGACTTGTGTGGCTATCTGCCCTGAGGGGTTTGAACTTAAAAATGGAAAATCATCGATAAAAAATAAAAAGGCGAAATGCCTAGAAGATGCCGCAAGCTCTTGTCCAGTAGGCGCGATCATCATTTAAATGCCACATACTTATTAGTATAATAATAGGATTGAGTATCTTGAAAATTAAAAGATTTTAAAAGATTGCTGACAAATTCTTATGATTACAATTGTTTATGTGATAGATATGCAAAAACAGGAAAAGATAGAGCAAAAGAATATTATTAGATTGCTGTCTACTGATTTAGACTCTTCGCTTCCGCTCATATCTGCGCTGAGAAGAATAAAAGGCATTGGATTTATGTTTTCCAATGCTATTTGCAACCATCTTGGACTAGACCCAAAAATCAAAATTGGCTCATTAAGCGATGAACAGATAAAAAAGGTGGAAGAAACCATAAAAAACCCGCAGTTTTATCCATGGTTATTGAATAGAAGAAAAGATCCAAGAACAGGAAAAGACATGCATATAGTCAGTGGTGATATACCTCTAAAATTAAGAGAGGACATAAGCCTATTGAAAAAAATTAGATGTTATAGAGGGATAAGGCATGAGCTCGGTCTGCCTGTTCGAGGACAAAGAACAGGAGGCGGTAGTTTTAGAAAAGGAAAGACTGTTGGTGTGGTAAGGAAAAAGGCTGTAACACAACAAAAGAAGTAAAGGTGTTGGTATGGGACATCCCAGAAGACTGAAAAAGAAATATGAAAGGCCAAAAAATCCATTTTACAATCTTGAGGAAGAGAAAAGTCTATTAAAGGAGTTCGGATTAAAGAAAAAGGCAGAGCTGTGGAGAGTACAAACAGAACTCAGAAAAATCAGAAAGAGGGCAATGAATCTAAATGCAAGAAGGAATCAAGAAGAGGAGAAGAAATTACTAGAAAAGTTAAATAAAATAGGTCTTAATGTCAAAACCCTTGACGATGTTCTAAAATTAACTGTGAAAGACTTGTTATCAAGAAGGTTGCAGACTGTCATATTTAAGAAAGGTTTGAGCAGGAGCATAAAACACTCTAGACAATTGATTACCCATGGGCATGTTCTGATTAATAACAGGAGGGTGATCTTTCCAAGCTTTCTCGTGCCATCTGCACTTGAGGATAAAATTGTGTTAAATATAAATAAGGGCACAAGGAGTGTGCCAGAAAATAAAGAGGCTGAGATGCAAAATGCCTAAAAAAACAATATGGGGAATTGCAAATATTTATTCATCAATAAACAATACTATAATTCATATAACTGATTTAACGGGAAGCGAGACAATAGCGAGATTTAGTGGTGGTCAATCAACAGACAAAGATAGGATGAAGGGAAAGCCATTTCCTGCCATGAAGTCTGCACGAAAGGCAGCTGAGCTTGCTTTGGCAGCTGGCATCACAGGTGTTCATATTAAAGTAAGAGGCCCGGGCGGAAACAAGAGCTTTATGCCAGGGCAGGGTGCTCAGCCAGCTATAAGGGCTCTTGCAAGAGCAGGACTGAAAATAGGTAGAATAGAGGATGTGACACCAATACCCACAGACCATTGCAGAAAAAAACATGGCAGAAGAGGAAGGAGGGTATAAAGGAGGTTGTTATGAAAATCCAGATTTTGGAAGAAAGCGAAAGAAAAATAAAATTTATGCTTTCAGAATCAAACAACGCTTTTGCAAATGCATTAAGGAGAATTATGATTAGCGAGATTCCAACAATGGCAATTGATACAGTTGACTTTCACTATAATTCCTCTGGCCTTTGTGATGAAATTATTGCACATCGTCTAGGGCTAATACCTCTCACTTACAATCCAAAATTCTACAATCTGAAAGAAGATTGCAGTTGCAATGGCAAGGGTTGCTCACATTGTCAGGTTGCTCTTAGTTTTGACTCAAAAAAAATAACCAAAGATTCTGAATATACAGTAAAATCAGGCGATCTCAAATCAGATGACCCAGAGGTTAGGCCAATTGACCCAGAAATACCAATTGTAGAACTGTTAGAAAACCAAAAGCTAAAGTTCGATGCAATAGCTAGGCTTGGTTTTGGCAAAGAGCATGCAAAGTGGCAGGGAGCTGTTGTCGGTTATAGCACAAAGAATAATACTGACTTTGTTTTTAATGTAGAGTCTGTTTGTGGGTTGAATGCTAGAGATATCTTGACTAAATCTCTTGAGATCATGAAAAAAAAGATAAAGGATTTCAAAGTGAAATGAAATATAAAACCAACTAAGGAAACTATTAACAAGAATTTTGTATTGTTTTAAAGAAGATAACTCTCACAAAGATTTTTTACTCTTTTACTATTCAATCTTGCTACTTCTCCTTTGGCAATAGACTTTAAAAAAGCTCTTCATTAACAACTATCAGAATTGCCAACTGAATTGTGCCTTTTGGATAGGTGAATCTCAGCCTTACTACTGATTTATAGCATGCTCTAATAAATAATACAGCTGTAATGTTTTTGTATTACAATTACCTTTGGGTAAAGATTTATAAAATCACATTTATAAAAAAATTTATGTTGGACCAATTGATTAGAAAGGCACACTCGGCAAAAAGTATTAAAGATGTGAAGAAGTTGGCTGAGGGTGTAGTTTACTCCCCAGAGTTAGAAGGTGAACTATATCGTGAACTAATAAATATGCCAGTATATGATAAGCAACAAAAACAATTTTTAGGTTTGCTTGTTGGAAAATTTTATGGTTCTGATGTGGCAGATGTCTTTGATATAGATTATTTTGGTTTTGGTTCAGATGGATTAAAATTGCTTGGAAAAAACTTGAGGAGTGACAATATCTTATCTTGTTCATCTAATGCACTAATTGCTGGTTGCAAATTTGAAGGAGATTATATTTGTGAGAGGTCAAGACATGCTTATGTTCGAAATTCAAAATTTTTGGGTGAGGATGTTTTCAGAGGCTCAAAGAACGTCGTTATTGAAAATAGCGAATCATTGGGTCATGATTTTGGAAGGCACTCCAAAAATATGATTTTCATAGATGGTGTATTACGAGGAGATCATGCATTGAGCCATATAAGAGGACTAAAGGTGGTAAACAGTGAATTTTATGGTCACAATAATTTCTGCACCTCTGAGCATATAGCTGCCTTTTGTCCTTACATCAACTGTATAGTAAATCCAAAAGGAGGTATTATTATTGCTAAGAGGCTAGATTATGTTGAAATTAATGAGGAAATTTTTGACCCCTCAAACACAAAAATTTTTGCTGTGGATTACCCTGGAAACAAATACACAAATATTATTAAAATTAAAAAAAGCGATGTAGCAGGCAAATGGGATAGTGAGAATCTTGAAGAAAGGTTAATATATATTTGCAGAAAGTATAATGTGAAAATACCTGATTTCTTGTGTGAGACCAGAATGAAATTATAGTTCAGATTTTTATCCATTTTTGAATAAAGATTTAAGCTTCTTTACTATAATTTTGTTATGCAATATTTTTCAGAGATATATAACTCTTGGAAAAATATTCAGGAACAAAAATACAAAGTGATTCTTGATTTATTGAAAAAAGAAAACGTGAAACTTTCAGAGGGTTTGGTATTAGATATCGGTTGCGGTCCATTTTATTTTGAATCTTTTTTAGAGAAGAACGGAATAGATACTTCAAACTTTTTTTATCTTGATATAGAAGCAAGAAATCCAAGCAAGCACTTTGTCTTAGGAGATGCCAATGCAATTCCATTTAAACCAAGAACATTCTTTGTTGTTTTCTGCATAGATGTTATTCACCTGATTAATAACCCAAATGAACTTTATGAAATCACTAAGGAGAATGGCCTTATATTAGCAAGCTTGTTTTTTAACAAGGAAAACATGGAAGAAAGAACAGCAGAGATATTGGATAAATTAAACAGATTTAAAATCTTAAGAGAAGTCTTATTAACGGGAAGAGAAAGCGAGATTATAATTTTAGGGGTTCGTGATGATAGAAAAGAGCAATAATACCAAAGATAAGGACTTTTCAAGATGGTATAATAAGGTTGTCTTAGAAGCAGGGCTTGCTGACTTTTCTTCAGTAAAGGGCTTTATGTTCATCAGGCCATATGGATATGCAATCTGGGAGGAAATCCAAAGAATCTTAGATAAGAAACTCAAGGCAACAGGACACAAGAATGCTTATTCCCCTGCTGTAATCCCAGAAAACCTTTTGAACAAGGAGAAGGAACATATAAATGGCTTTGCTCCAGAATGCTTTTGGATAACACACTCGGGGTCTAATAAAATCTCAGAACGCCTTGCACTGAGACCAACATCTGAAACTATCATATATTACTCTTATGCAAAGTGGATAAGAAGCTGGCGTGACCTCCCCTTGCTCTTAAATTATTGGAATTCTGTGTTTAGGGCAGAGATAACAATGACAAAGCTTTTCCTTAGAACATGCGAATTCCTATGGCAGGAGGGTCATACTGTTCATGCAACTAAGGAAGATGCTGATGAAGAGGTAATGCGAATACTTTCTATATACAAGGACTTGATAGAGAATTATCTGGCTATTCCTGTTCTGGTAGGAAAGAAAACAGAAAGAGAGAAGTTTCCTGGCGCTTTATACACAGCAACCCTCGAGGCATTGATGCCTGACAAAAGGGCATTGCAGATGGGAACATCGCACAATTTGGGTCAAAACTTTTCTAAGCCATTTAATATAAAGTTTCTAGACAAAGACGAGAAGAAGAAATATGTTTGGCAAACCTCTTGGGGTGTGAGCACAAGGCTAATAGGCGGATTGGTAATGACACACGGAGATGATAAGGGCTTGGTTTTGCCGCCGAGAATTGCTCCAACCCAGATTATAATAATTCCAATAATATTTGAGAAGACAAAGAATATTGTTTTGGCAAAGGCAGAGGAGTTATCAAAATTATTGGGCAAAAGATATCGTGTAGAGGTAGATGCAAGAGAAGAGTATACAGCAGGCTGGAAATTCAATGAATGGGAGGTTAAAGGTGTGCCATTGAGAATTGAAATCGGACCAACAGATATAGAAAAAGGCCAGGTAATATTAGTTAGAAGAGATACAGGAAAAAAGATAAATGTGAAAGAGTCCAATTTGTTAAAAGAGGTTAAATCAACTCTTGATGAGATACAGAAAAACCTGTTTGAAAGAGCAAGAAATTTTTTGAGTACAAATATCATAACAGTCAAAGATTACGAGGATTTCAAGAAAGTACATAAAAAAGGATTTGTAAAGGCATGCTGGTGTTCAAGTAGCAAATGCGAAGAAAAGATAAAGGAAGAGACAGGGGCTACAATCAGGCTAATACCATTTGAAAAGGAGAAAATATTCTCTACCTGCATCTACTGCGGCAGAAAGGCTAAAAGTGTAGCCTATTTTGCAAGAGCATACTAGCAATATAGAAAAAAATCTTTTGGTTTGTAAGTTTCATTACTTTTCAAACTTTTCTTTTATCTTTGAGTTTAAGATTTTCAGTGTTTTTATATGCAAATAGTGTCGTGCTTTCATTATTTGGTAACTTTCCTATGAAATGACCTGCCCCACATCAATTCCATTTAAAACAGCCAAACATGTGTCGATATCATGACATTGCCAATATCTTGTCATATCACTATGAATTGCTACATTATTGTGTCAACGATCCCTCATCAAAAACCCTTATGCCATTTGTTTTTATATTTTCTGCCATTTTCATCCCTACAACATATTTTATTTTCTTGGCTATGGCAATATCCACTATCGGTTGGGTCACTAATCCATCAAAGACTATTCCATGCACATTACCAAAATCACTTATAGCGCTGTGTAATTCATTGATTGGGACTTTTGCAATTATCTTGAGGTCTCTATCTATTAAATAAGCAGCCTTTGTTCCAACGAGTTCGTCCAAAACATTTTTGAAAAACTTTAATGCCTCAGCAGACTCTGGTGAATGCTTTATGAATTTAATGACCTGTTGCTGTGGAGGATAGGATATAAACTCTTTCTTCACTTGGTCAGCAGGCAATTTTTCTCTCAAAGCCTTATAAATCTCTTTTTTTGTCAGGTCTTCAACCTCTTTTCCCATAGGAGCTCTTGCAACGTAATCTATCTCTGTTATATTGAGCAATCTCTTTAGAATGAGATCACCGCCCCTATCTCCATCTAAAAATACTGTAACTACCTTTTCCTTTGACAAGTCTATAATAGCTTGTGGAATGGTTGAGCCTTCTATAGCGATCACATTTTTTATACCATTTTTTAGAAGGGTTATAACATCTGCCCTTCCCTCTACCATGATTATTTCCTCATAGCTATCAATGTTTGGCCCTGAAGATAGCCCATGATATGTGGTTATTTCTTGAGTTCTGATTTCTTCCTTAATCTGCTCAGAAATTTCTCGGGATTCCTCTCCACTAACGCTCATCATCGATTTTAGTATTTCTTTTGCCCTCTCTAATATATAACGCCTTTTCTGAGATCTTACATCTTCAACTTCTGTTATTACTATATGAGCATCGCATGGACCAATCTTGTCAATTGTTTCCAGACTTGATGCTATCAGAGCAGTTTCGCTCATATCAAGGCTTGAGGGTATCATTATTGTACCATCACTTTTTCCATTTTTTACCCTTAGCTTAACTTCTATCCTTCCTATTCTGCCTGTGCGTTGGAGCTCACGCAAATCAAGATCGGTTCCAAGAAGACCTTCTGTTTGCCCAAAGATTGCCCCTATTACATCTGGCTTTTCTATAATGCCACTTGCCTCTAATTTGGCATGCACAACATATTTTGCAAAACTTTGCGCTAATTTTGACATTTAAACCACACCTCTAATAAACCCTAAATGGGCTAACAAAATCAGAAATAGTCCTAACTAAGTTCACTCAAAGTATCAATGTAAATCATGAAATTCATTGAACATCACCTTTCTAGACTATTCTGATTTTGAATAATTAATATTTGTTGAAAAAAGATTTAAATACGTTCTTTCAATAACTATCAAAACAATTGGATATGGCTAACAATGTTATTTGTCTTACCATGCTAATGCCATGTTCCTTTATTAACAAAAAACATTAATATTGGAAAGTTTAATATTACACCAATGCTCACAAAAATTATTAATGAGGGGGTTGAGAAACTAAAAAAGATGGAAGATGTCTTAGTAGTATCGCATTATGATTGTGATGGTCTTACATCTTCAGCCATAATCTCAAAGGCATTGAAAAGAAGACATATAAGATTCTCTTTATTGATTCTAAAAGAAATAAATGAAGAGTCTATCAAAAAGATTAGCGAGTATAAAATTCCAATATTATTTGTTGATATAGGCTCAAATGTAATGATAAGAGAAATAGACGAAGAGATAATAATACTTGATCATCATGAACCTGTAAATTTCAGCGAAAAGAATATAACGGAGATAAATCCTGAGATTTTTGGAATTCATGAGCTGTCAAGCAGTGGAACTTGTTACCTGTTTGCAAATGCTATAAGCAAGGAAAATAAGGACATGGCAGACCTGGCATTAGCTGGTGCAGTAGGCGATTTAATGACCCAAAACAGCATGTTTACTGGAAATAACTTAAAGATACTGAAAGATGCTGAAGAGCTTGGACTAATAAGAGTTGAAAAGGGTATGAGGGTCTTTGGATATAACTCAAGGCCAATCCACAAGGCTTTGGAGCTATGCTTTGATCCATACATACCGAATGTAAGCGGAAGTGAATCTGGTGCAGTCCAGTTTCTTTCAGAACTTGGAATTAAAATAAGGGAGAATGAAAAGTTCCGCTGCCTCAGAGACTTGACAGATAGAGAAAAACTTAAGCTTCACTCAGCAATTATCGTGAATAGGCTTGCAAACAACATGAAGGCGCCTGAAGACATATTCGGATACAATTATTTTATGACAAGATATAAACTAGAAATCAAGGAATTTGCAACAATTATAAATGCCTTTGGAAGATTGGAGAGATATTATGATGGTATTGAATTTTGTCTTAAACCAGGTAAAAAGAATGAAGAAGAGGTTTTGAATGAGTACAAATCCCTTTTGGGCAAATTTATTTGTTGGGCAAGGGACAATCTCTTTATAAGAGATGAGATATGCTATATATTAGCAAAAGACAACATTTCCCCAAATTTTATTTCTCCTGTTGCTACAATCTATTCAAGCCTTGTGCCGCAAAAGATTTTGGTTGGTTCTGCATATGACGGGGATAAGGTAAAATTTTCAATAAGAAATAGAACAGCTATTAACATTCAAAATATAATCAATGAAATTGCAGATATGCTTGGCGGAGTGGGAGGAGGGCATAGAGAAGCATGCGGTGCTACAATACCTAAGAGTGAAGAAGAAAGGTTTATAAAACTTTTAAATAAATCAATTAGAAAAGCATTAAGTGGGTGATGATGGTATGGAGGAAAGCAAGGTTTTTGAGTTAATTGAACTTGCAAGACAAACCGGAAAAATAAAGAAGGGCGTTAATGAAACCACAAAGGCAATTGAAAGAGGTATAGCAAAGCTTGTGGTCGCTGCCAAGGATGTTGACCCAAAGGAGATTATAATGCATCTTGGCCCACTTTGTGAAGAGAAGAAAATTCCCTATATAGAGGTTGGAAGTAAGGCAGCACTTGGAAGAAGTTGTGGAATAAAAGTGAGTTGCACATCTATGGCAATAACAGATTTTGGGCAGGGAGAAGAAGCAGCGAAAAAACTAATCAAAGAAAAGTGATATAAGCCCTTCATATTTTGGGTGTTTGTATAATGAATGAGATACCAGCAGAGGTAATAGAGCTGTTAGAAAGGTCAGGTGTTAGAGGAATACAGCGAGTTAGATGTAAAATTACAGAGGGTGAAAACAAGGGAAAGGTATTAATAAGGGATGTAATAGGTCCTGTCAGGCTAGGAGATATTTTGATGCTCAAAGAGGTTGAGATGGAGGCACCCTCATCTCTTGGTAGAAAAAAATAAATTAGAAGATTTATATGCCGAAGTGCAGTTTTTGTTCAAAAAGGATTGAGATAGGAAGAGGAAAGCTATTTATAAAAACAACAGGCAAATCATTCTGGTTTTGTTCTAGCAAGTGCGAAAAAAATTTTGCACTTGGGAGAAATCCAAAAAGGCTTGGGTGGATAAAAAAATCTTAGTGTAGAGATTTAATGTTATTGCAAGTATCTTCTTACTATTAAAGCCTTTCGTTGGCATAAGCTTTGGTCATATGGCATGGGTCGTTGATTGCTGATAATCCGAAAAATAAATTTGTTTCGCTCAAAGGTTGATAAGTAAGATTAAAAGCTTTCAGCATCTTCTATTAGCATGTTTGGAATCTCGCCCTTTAATATCTTATATTTAAGCCTGCAATTATCGCAGATAAGCGCATTTCTTTCATATCTTATATCTCCTTTGCATTTCGGGCATGCCAAGATTTTCAAGAGCTCTTTATCAATCATTTTTTATCATTTACGATTACTCTAATAACCCTTGCAACTATTTTATTATATCTGACAAATCGTCCTAGAGCAACAACATTTTCATCCTCATCTAGTATTCTTATAATTTCGCCCTTTTTTATATTTTTATCTATTTTTTTGATGTATGAAGCAATGATTGGTTTTCCATTGCATATTGGTTTTATTGCATTTTTTGTCACAATGAGCTTTTTGAGACGGCTTATAGCCAACTCAATCGGCATAATAGCTTTGCTTATATTTTTTTCCAATTCTGAAAGCTCATGTGATTGCTCAATAGAAAACTTTCCAACAGAAATTCTTCTCAATTCTTTTAGATGAGCACCACCAATTTTATTTCCTATGTCTGAAATAAGCTTCCTTATATATGTTCCACTCTGGCATCTTATATCCAGCTTTATATCTCTTCCGCTTCTCTCAACAATTTTTATTGAATATATTATTCTCTTTCTTGGCTTTCTCGCAACAGCAGACCTAACAGGAGGTATCTGGATTATCTTACCAACAAAACCCTTAATTGCAAGATTGATTTCTTTCATTGTAACATTTTGATGAGTGTGCATAATAGCTATATACCTTTTGTCCAATTTTTGCAAAACCCTTATTATTTTGGTCGCGCTGTTGATGCATACCAAAAGCACACCTGTAGCATTTGGGTCAAGCGTGCCGCTATGTCCAACCTTTTTTGAATCGGCAATTCTACTGATTATTTTGCATACTTCATTGCTTTTTATTCCTTTTGGTTTGTCAACAATTATAAAGCCATTAATACTCATGCTCCATCTTTGTAAAATATTTAAACCTTATCCTTTTTAACTAAAATTATGACTCAAGCGCAATTTAGAAAGAGCTCTAAAAAATTTGGAAGATATGGCATTAGCACACATGCTATTAATAGATATAAAGAGCGAGTTATTGATGATCCAGGCATAGACAGATATTCAAGAAGAGATATAGAGCATAAAATTAGGAAGGCCTTAAATGAAATATATGACATAGAAAGCCTACCGAAAATTAATTTTGGTTACATAGCAGAAGTTCAGTTTAAAGTTAAAGATGGTAAAACAAGACCATATTATGTTATTTTAGAAAGACGTTCACGATATGGCAACGATTATGCAGTAAAAACCATTCTCACTAAAGAGATGTACGAAGATTTGCTCAATGAAGAGCTTAAAGAACCTATGCAATATTCAAGCACATAGGTTATTCAAATTATGGGCTTAGCATGTTTGTTGTAAGGCAAATAAAACAAAAGCAATTCTACTTATTCAAAACTTCTATTCCTGGCATTTTTTCTCCAGCGATGTAATCTATTAGAGCACCACCACCAAGCGAGATATGAGAGAATTTACTTTTTAATATCTTGAATTTGTTTATTGCATCTATCGTATTTCCACCACCAACAATGGAAAATGCCTTTGATTCTGCAACTGCTTTAAAAATCTCCCTTGTCCCTAACTGAAACCTTTTGTCTTCATACTTTCCAGCAGGGCCTTTAAGAAATATTATTTTTGATTTTTCGATTATCTTCTTGTATTCTTTGATTGTTCTCTTGCCAATATCAAAAATGAGTTTTTCTGTTGGCAAATCTTCTAAAGAGATTTCCTTTCTCTTGCTTTTTTCTCCTTCAACAGCAAAGTCTATGGGCATTATCACTTGCTCAATGCCTTTTAGCTCTTCAACAATCCTTTTGTCAAGGATTTTTTCTTCTTCTCCAAGCTTATAACCAGCTGCAGAAAGGCAGTAGAGAGAAAAAACGCCTGTTGTCAATATCTTATTCTTCTTTTTTCTTGTTGCATATTTTAATAATGCTATGCACTCTTCTGGTTTAGCTCCACCAAGAATAAAAGTCGCTTCAGAAACCTCTCCTATTCTCTTCAATGCAGATAGTTCCTTCTCAAGCATAGGACCAGCATAGCTTGGCAAGACAAAAGGAAAACCTACAACGCTTGCATGGGATCTGTGACAAACAGAGAACGCATCTTGAATAAAATAATCAAACAATGGAGCTAAGGTTTTCACAAAAGCTGATTTTGCATGCTCTTCTGGTGAAAGATTTAGCATCTCTTCCTTTATTGAGCGAACATTTTTCAATAGGATGATATCTCCTGGCTTCATGTCATTTATACTCTTTATTGCCTTTTCGCCATATAAGTCATCTACATATTTTACATTTTTTCTCACTAATCTTGTTAGGAGTTTTGCATGCTGTTCTAAATCCAAAAAGTCTTCGTCTCCTGGTCTACCCTGATGCGCCAGCACTACAACTTTTGCTCCTTTCTTCGCCAAATCTTTTATTGTCTTTGCATGTGCTATAATTCTGTCATTCATAGCTATTTTTCCGTTAACAACAGGAGAGTTTATATCTACCCTTATCAGAACGCATTTTTCTTTGTAGTCAATCATAGACATCTTTTCTAATTATAATTACAAATACTTATATATATTCTTGATAGAATCCAAATCCCTTATTCGCTTTTCTGCTGGGATTGATGCTCTGAAGAAATAAAAGAAAACATTCTTGCACCATTCTATCCATTCGCTGTCGAAAATTTCATAAAATAACAATATCTTATTGTCAAGCTCACCCTTTCGATAGTCCAAAGGATTAAGCATTTCCCTGAATCTTACAACTTGATTATCTATTATAAATCCTCTCAGGGGTTGTTCGCAGTGCCTTATCTCTATAATGCTTTTTCCAAGCTTTTCGTTGATTAAAAGTGCATTTCTTACATTTTTTATGCTATCTACTGTTATTCTCGACAAAATCTTTATTGAGACGCCATTCTTTCCAAGCTCTTCTATCACATCTATTATCTTTTCGTTTCCCTCTTTTGCATTTATCCACGAGAGGTTTCCTGAGAAGCTGAGAACCTGCTCTTTGCTCTTTCTAAGATAATCTTTGAGTTTATCTTCAATTCCACATTTCTCAGCATCTATTATTGTAGCATTTCTCTTTTTTTCGTCTACATATTGGTATATGTCAAATGGTGACATAATTTTGCTTGTCTCTATCTTTTTCAAGAGCTTTTCCTGAAAATCCGATGAGTGTATTCTTTCTATATTATTCCAATAAACTATTTTAATAGCTCCTCTTGTTCCTTCTCTAAATATTCTAGTAGCTATATTTCCCTCTTCCTTTATAATTTTATCAACATATCTGTCTGCTGTTTTCCAGCTTGTAGAAATAAGTTCAGCTATCTCGTTTATTGTTCTTGGCTTCACATAAACAAAGTCATTTATCTTTTTGATTGTCTTATTGTCAAGCATTTTTCTATATTTTTATTATATTCTTAAAAATTTAAACACTATGGACAATTTTTAGACAGAAATGCCTAAGAAAAGTAAAACTCTTGTATAACTAATATGATTGAGGTAGACAAGATAGATGGAATGTACAGGCTTGATATGAGGAATTATCCAGAAAGCAAAAAAGCCTTTAATTACATGCAATTTAGACTTGGACCTAATGGAGAAGAAATTCTATTTTACGATATGGACCTTTTGAACCCCATTGTGATAAGATTAAAAGAAGATGAAATAAACACAATAAAGCAAGAGCTTGAAAGTGGATTTATTCCATTAGAAAGATATAAGAAAATATTCGAATAATCGTCATAATCTAGCACCTCAGAAAATGCATAACAGATAATATAAAGTTTACACGCCATTGTTAGTAACTATAAGCAGTCGATGCTAGTTTAGATTTATTTCAGCAAAGTATTTTTAACGTCTTTTGTTAAGATAATGCGATTGGTTTTACCATGCTTTTCTATTGTGACTATGCCTTTTCTCTCCAAGTCTTTTACTGCTCTGTGGGTCTTCAATTTGGTCATACCTCCTGTTCGGCTTATTTCTGATTGCAATATTTCGCCCTTTTTCTTGATCAACATCTCTACAACCTTTCTTTCATTTGGATTAAAAAATTTTAAGATAATGCTTTTGTCTGTATTGTTTTTGGAATTCATTTTTATGATAGAGTCTTTTTTGTTGATGAGCTTTGATATGATTTTTATGTTCATCTCTAGTTTTTCTTCTAATCTTTTAGATAAGAAATAATATGACAATGGAATGACAGCAAGTATCAAAAGCGCTGATGGTAGAACCAAAGAGATAATGGGTATTGGGCGTGAACCCCTTAACCCGATAATAAGTGGTCTATACCATATCATGGCTGGATGTTCAGACAATTCGAGAATATTAAAGAAGAGAACGATAAAAAAAGCAATTATAGCTGGTATAGAAATTAATAGCAGCCACTTCCTACCTTTTTTATCCATAACAATATTAAAATAGATAATTTTATAAAGTTTTTTATGATGTTTGTTTTTTAAGACACGGTTTCAGCATTATGAAATCTTATTTTAAGGTTTCAAGTAACTTTTATATATGGTTTCATGTATATGAAATTTAAAGGTGAAAAAAAATGAAAAGAATTTATATATATTTGTTAGCATCGACATTGTGCATATTAGCATCAATTAGTATTGCATTAGCATTCGGGCCAAGATTTGCAAGCAAAGAACAGAGGTTAGTAATAAAACAGGCAATTGAAAATAATGACTTTGAGGCATGGAAAACCGCCATAATAGAGACACTGACAAAGGAAAACTTCAAAAGGCTTGTTGAAAGGTATAAACTGATGTCAGAAAGAAAAGAACTGCAAAATAAAATAAGACAAGCAATTAAAGATGGTGATTATCAGGCATACAAAGAGGCAGTAGAAGAGCTTATAGGCTCATATAAGGTGATGAGCGAAGAAGAGTTTAATGTTATGGTGCAGCGCTACAATGAAACAGGAATTGATTATATAGGCAAATACAGTTGCCTCAGAGAAAGGTTCAATAGGCACGATATGCGCTGGTAATATTTTTAATAAAGAAGTGACGCGATAGTATGAAAGACCGAACAAAAAACATCTTAATAGGGATAGTTATAGGGATTGCGATTGGAATGGTAATGCTTTATCTTCTAATGGCATTTAGAATTGTTCAACCATTTCGCTTCTTTGGAGGATTCAGGCAATTTAACATGACAAGCCCTCCAAGATACCCTAGAGGATGATGCTATGAGCAATGCAATTATTGAGTTAAAAGATGTTTGGAAGATTTACCAAATGGGAGAGGTTGAGGTTCATGCCCTAAGAGATGTAGAGCTGAAAATTAAGAAGAAAGAGTTTATATCAATCATGGGTCCAAGCGGTTCTGGAAAATCAACACTCCTTCATATGATAGGATTACTTGACAGGCCGACAAAAGGGAATGTTTATTTGGATGGCATTGACATATCAAAACTGAATGATTCTGAATTGGCAAGAATAAGAGGAAAGAGAATCGGTTTTGTATTTCAATTTTTTAATCTATATCCAACACTAACCGCCAAAGAAAATGTAGAATTGCCTATGGTTATCCTAGAACGCAACAAGGAAGAGAGAAAAAGAAAAGCATTAGAATTGCTTAAAATAGTCGGCTTGGAAAAAAGGGCTGAGCATCTACCTTCTCAATTATCTGGCGGAGAGCGTCAGCGGGTGGCAATAGCAAGGGCTTTGGCAAACGAGCCTGATATTATCCTTGCAGATGAGCCAACTGGCAATTTGGATACCAAAGCGGGTCTGGAGATAATGGAGTTTTTGGATAGGCTTCACAAGGACGAGAAGGTTACAATTATTGTTGTCACACATGAACCGCAGATTGCAAAATATACTGAACGAACTCTTCATTTAAAGGATGGGAAAATAGTAGAAGGTGATTGAGAAATGAAAAGAGCGATCTTTCTATTTATTTTAACGAGCATTCTAATAGTAACTACAACAGAGGGTGCTGATATTGAAGGAATTTCTTTAAGAGTAACTTTTGTAAATCAAAAACCATACCCAGCTGAACCTGGCGAATATGTAGATTTGCTGTTCAAGGTTGAGAATTATGGAATCAAAAGAGCAGAGAATGTAGTTTTTGAGTTGCTGCCAGAATATCCATTTTCTTTGGATCCTGATACGAGCGCTATCAAAGAGCTTGGCGCTGTTTTGGGCACACAAACAGATGAAAATGCCTTTTTGATAAAATACAAAGTAAGAGTAGACAAATATGCAATAGATGGTGAGAATGAGATAAAGCTGAAATACACTTATGGGGCAGGAGGATTTGAAAAGTTTTATGTCACAAAGGCGTTTAACATAACAGTCTCGAATCCACGAACAGATTTTGATGTTGTTGTGCAGGATTCAGCAGCTACCTTTACAACATTGATTATAGCAAATACAGGAGCAAACACTGCATATTCTGTGATTGTAAAAATCCCCGAGCAGGAAGGTTTTGAAATATCAGGACCATCTGCTTATGTTATTGGAACAATAAATGCTGGAAACTATACGTCAGTGGACCTTCCAGTAATATCTTTAAAATCGCATGGAAATTTGATAGTTGAGATCCATTACACTGACAAAATAGGTATAAGGCGTATTATTCAAAAGAATATTACAATAACACAAGCCTTTGCTGAAGATTTTGATGTTGTTGTGCAGGATTCAACAGAAACCTCTACAATGTTGGCAATAGCTAACATAGGGTCGAGTACTGCATACTCTGTGATTGTAAAAATTCCTGAACAAAAAAATTACAGGGTAACAGGAGTTTCTACCAGCCTTCTTGGCAATATAGGCGCTGGAGAATACGCACTCTCAAGCTTTCAGCTAACACCTATTAGAAGTGCTTTTAACACCTCTGCAGACAGAAGCCTTATTGTCGAAATCTCTTACACAGACGCGCTTGGCATAAGGAGAACAATCACGAAAGAGGTTAGGTTAGACACATCTATGAAAGGAGCAGTAGGAGAGGCAACAGTACGACAGGTGCAACGTCAAACACAAGCAACGGGGGGTAGCGGTCTTGTGTATATTGGTGTTGGCACGATCGGAATAATCGCAATAGTAGTATTCTTCAGATTCAGAAAGAGGAAAAAGAAATGAAATTTAATGACATCATAAGGCTTTCTATTAATAATCTTTCGCATAGGGGATTAAGAAGCTGGCTGACTATTCTGGGGATAGTTATAGGTGTGGCAGCAGTTGTTGCAATACTTTCTATCGGAGCAGGCATGCAACATATTATTTCAACTCAATTGAGTGGCTTGGGTGCAGATATAGTTACTGTTTCTCCAGGTTATAGCAGGGCTGTTGGAATGAATTTTGGTGTTGACATGAGGCAAACCAGATTGCAATCTACTCAAAAAACCCAAGATTTAACTGATAGGGACATTCAGGTGATAAAATCTGTTCCAGGAGTCAAATTTGTGAATGGTATAGTCTCTGGTAGGGCAAACATTACTTATATGGCACAATCTACCCTTGTAACACTTCAGGGAGTTAATCCATTGACCTGGAAGGAGATGTCAATTCCTGAATTGGATTCTGGAAGATACTTGATGCCAGGTGATGGAAATGTTGTCGTGGTTGGGTATAGAATCGCAAATAACATGTTCAAGCAACCAATACTCATAAATACGCAAATAAGCATTAGTGGAAAGTCATTTAGAGTTGTTGGTATATTAAAAGAATCTGGAGGCTTTGGCGGCGTGAGCGGATATGACAACACGATTTTCATGCCAACAAATGTAGCAAGGACAATTATTAATATTAGTACGAATCAGTTTTCATCCATACAGATTAAAGTAGCAGACCCAGAGTCAGTCAATGAAATCACAGCTAACATTGAGCAGAGTTTGATGCTTTCAAGGCGTGTTACAGAAAATACAAAAGACTTTACTATTATATCTGCCCAAGCAATCCATGAGACAATTTCAAATGTAATGGGAACAATGAGCCTATTCCTAGCTGGAATAGCTGCTGTCTCATTGATAGTAGGAGCTATAGGCATTGCAAATACTATGTTTATGTCTGTTATGGAGAGAACAAGACAGATAGGAACTCTAAAGGCCTTGGGAGCTACTAACTTTGAGATAATGAAATTATTTTTATTTGAATCTGCAACGATAGGTCTTATAGGTGGTTTAATAGGCGTTTTTCTGGGATTTATCGCTTCTGGCATAATTTCTGAGCTTGGGATTAGAATTATGGAAGCCGGAAGAATGAGAATAAGTATAACGCTAATCACACCTGAGCTGGTTTTATTTGCCATAGCTTTCTCTGTTCTTATTGGCATGGTTTCTGGAATATTGCCCGCTAGAAGAGCAGCACAATTACAGCCTGTGGAGGCACTGCGTTATGAGTAATTTTGATTGTTGCTAAGCCTCGTAAAGAAAAGTTAAAACCCCCTCTTGCTATTATAAAAAGGAAGGCTTAACATGGGGTTGCACAGAAATTTAAAGTATGAGAAAATGGTTTGAAACCGTAAACATTGCCTTGTTGTAAATTTTTTAAAATAAATGATTCAATTAGTTGTGATATTATGTTTGCAATAGAGACAAAAAATCTCACAAAATGCTTTAATGGATTGAGAGCAGTTGATTCTGTCAGCCTTAAAATTAAGAAAGGCGAGCTATTTGGCATATTGGGACCAAATGGAGCAGGAAAGACAACACTCATATTAATGCTTGCGACAATAAGGAAGCCAACATCTGGCTCAGCAAAGATTTATAATTATGATGTTGTAAAAAATCAGGATGATGTTAGAAGGCGCATTGGCATTGTTTTTCAGGACCCTAGCTTGGACGATGAACTATATGGAAGAGAAAATTTAGAACTTCACGGAATGCTTTATCATATGAACAAGGAATTGCGAGAAAAGCGAATAAAAGAGGTACTTGAATTGGTAGGATTAACAAAAAAGGCAGGAATGAAGGTGAAGACTTATTCTGGTGGAATGAAGAGAAGATTAGAAATAGCAAGAGGCTTGATGCACACGCCAAGGGTTTTATTTTTGGACGAACCAACACTTGGATTAGACCCTCAGACAAGAAGAAATATCTGGGACTTTATCAAAAGACTGAAAAGAGAAAGGATAACAATAATATTAACAACTCACTATATGGAAGAGGCTGAGTATCTTTGCGATAGGATTGCAATAATCGATCAGGGCAGAATTATTGCTTTAGATACCCCAAAAAATCTTAAAGAGAAGCATAGCGCAAAAACTCTTGAGGATGTTTTCATTTATTATACTGGTAGGTACATAAGGGATGAGTTGGCAGGCCCTATAGACAGAATGAGGTATCGTTTTAGGCATTCGTGATTTTATGATAAACGATGCTTTTACTATATGGCTAAGAGAAATGATAAGATTCTGGCGTGCAAAATCAAGGGTTATTGGAAGCTTGGCAATGCCATTCTTCTGGCTGGCTATAATGGGGGTTGGATTTAATAATATGGTGCCAAATGTCGGAGGTACAAACTATATGACATTTATGTTTCCTGGAATACTTGGGATGACACTTCTTTTCTCATCAATGTTTTCAGGGATATCTGTTATTATTGATAGACAATTTGGTTTTTTGAAGGAAATCCTGGTAGCGCCCATTTCTCGTTTGTCAATAATGCTTGGAAAAACCTTAGGTGGTTCAACAACTGCTATTATAAATGGCTTAATAATGCTGGTTCTAGCAATGTTAATAGGAATACAGGTTATTAGTCTTGTTGGTATCTTTCTTTCTCTTGTTTTTATGTTTTTGATATCAGTAAGTTTTGTGTCACTTGGTGTGGCAATTGCATCGAGAATGAGTGATATGAGCGGTTTTCAAGTAATTATGAATTTCTTCATAATGCCAATGTTCTTTTTGTCTGGTGCATTGTTTCCGATAAATCAGACACCATTGTGGATGCAGTCTCTTGCTTACATAAACCCGTTATTCTATGGTATCGATGGGCTGCGTGGCTCGCTTATTGGTGTGTCAGTTTTTTCAATTCTAATAGATTTTATTGTTTTGTCTATATTCTGCGCGGTTTTGATATTTATAGGAGCATACCTCTTTATAAAAAGCGAGATTTGATTATATTTAAATCATGAATGTGAACAGACCTAAGAGATTCATTACATTTTTATATTACATAACCAACGAAGTACTTCTCTTTAAAATTAGCGAATCTTTTTGTCAAGCCATTTGAAAATCTTAGAAAAGATTTTGTATGCTATGAAAACAGGTATCAGCACTATGATTGCATAAATTATCCAAACAATTACCTTGACAATTAATACAATAGGTGTTGATATCAAATCAATACCAGCATTAACAATTTCATTTACGCTATTTCTTAGTTTTGTCATGAGCTCTCTTCCTTTATCCTCAGGCATAATCTTTATCGGCTTTTCTTGTAATATGCTTATGGTTATGCTGGCATACCTTGCCCTTTCTTCTATTTGCTCGACAGAATAGCCATAGCTCTTCAACAGTCTCATTACTTCAAGCTTCTTTTCAGTTATCATAAGTATTGTATCAATTGTAGTTTCGTTCACGCTCATAGCCTCTGCCCTTGCCATAAGTCTGTCATAAATAGCCAATGCATCAAGCAAGATTTCTATTTCATCCTTCTGCTTTTCAACACTTACTCTGTAAAATGCAAGGTTAGTATTTTTTACATCAAAATTCTTGATGAGCCAGTCTGCAAATGATTCAAAGGACTCGGAGGGGATTTTAAGAGTTGATGTTATTCTTATACTTTTAAAATCCTCACTTTTGCTCATCGCTTCGGACCATCCGCCAAGAGCCTCTGCCCTCTGCTTTATTCTTTCGTAATCAAGTTCAGATTCTGATGATTTTATTTCAGCATAGCCCTCTTTGAGTTCATATTCTGTTTTTTCTAGAGTTTTCGATTCTTCATAAAATGTTCTGTATTCTTTAGGGGTTTGTGTCTCAATATACATTTTGCTTGTTGTCAACGCACCTGCAAACAGGAAGAAGAAGGCACACAAAACAAGCAATGCTATTAGTATCAATAAAAACCTATGCTTTATCAATTCATCTTTTTTTATTCTCAATTATCTCACCATTTTAATGATCTCTTTAGGCCTGCGGTGCAAAGCTTCTGCCTAAGCTTGTGGACAAATGGGCAATTTCAATAGCATATCTTAGGCCAATCCTGTTATGAATATCTATATATAAGTGTATTTATATTTATGAGACTTTTTAAGTATTACGCAATAGCTTTTATTCTGTTGGATTAATAACCCTTCCTAAGAATAAAATGTTCCCTGTATCTTTTTGCTGTATTATAAATATGAATGGATGATCTGCTATAAAGATTTTTCTTGGCATTATTGCTATCCCTACTATCACAGCAGTAGCAGCAGCTGCTTCTGTTCCTTTTTCATCAACCTTAACATAAGCTTGATGAATTACTTCGCTAATATAAAGATTTTTCATTCCATCCATTCCAGAAAAGTCTGCATTGGAAAATGCTAATGGCATTCCCATTGCACTAAGCGTTTCTTTCATAAAATATTTTGTGTCAAACTCAAATTTTGGTATATAGATAGCTTCCAATTTCGTTTTTTGCATCTTGCTTTTATATTCCTCAAGTTTTTCAGCAGTTAGCTCAATGTCATCAAGTGTGTAATTAAATGCACCTTGCTTTGGAAGCAATATCAACATTGAAATTTTTTCGCCTTTGTAAGGCAGTTCTAAAATCTGCACTTTTTCTAAATCAGCATAATTGAATTCTGCCTTATCTGGCTCCATATACATCATCTGAGCCTTTACAACATTTGTTGGGGTTATTTTAAAGTCCATTTCCTTCGTATCTTTTGGGTCAAATTGCCATATCCATGTTCCCTTAAAGTATATGGCATTCGTTATAACCAATCTAGTATAAGGGTCGAGAGCTCCCTGTGGAATTAAATCTTTGATTTTATTATTTGTTTGCTCTTCTATGAAGGCATTGATTGTCTGTCTTGACTTTTCTGTTTCTTTAATAAAATCCAAATTTGTTGCCTTTCCACCATAATATCTTTCAACCCTGCTTGTGTAATCTTCAAGCAAGGGATAATCCTGCTGAACCCACAATGCATTTCCTGTCCTCAGCTCATAATCTTTGTGCCCTTCATTAATTTTATTATAAATTGCAGCGAAATTCGGTCTTAATATATCCTTTTCAGGAAAATGAAAAACGTTTTTTATTTCTTTTTCTGTTTCTCCTCTTGCTCCTTCATAAGTCATTGCTAAGGCAGCAGAGATGCTATAAGGAGAGTAGAAGATGTTTCCTTTTTCAGATTTAGTTAACTCATGATATAGGTCAAAAGCGAAGTTATTATTTGCGTTAACTAACTCTTGAATTCCTTGTGGTGTTGAGCCAGTATCATCTGCCTTTGGTGGTTGTTTTGGCTCATAAGGAAATAGGAATAAAAATATGGTAGCGCTTACTACTCCTACAAAAAGGAGCGCTATTACGATTGTTAAGATTTTTTTTGTTCATAAAATTCAACATATACATATTTTTATTTATTTAAATGTGTTATATATCCTGCTGTTCGATTTTTTTATCTCTCTTTATCTCATCCCTCATTCTCGGCACTCTTATAAGATAACCACACTTTTTGCATTTTATTGAGAAAGGTCTTTTCCACGAAGTTTCTTGGTAATCGTATTGACCACATTCTGGACATATGTATTCACATCTCGCTACATTGTCTTTCAGCACTAGTATTCTTAAAGTTCCTTTGTATTCATCTACGCTATTTTTTACGCTCCTGTTAGTGTGATAAATACAGTCCCTTGGCCTGATACCATTTTCATCAATGAACTTTTGTATTTTAGTTAATTCCTGAGCTGCCATTTGAATCATTCTTTTATTTCTATTTTCCCTTGATTTATTTCCTTTATTATTTCTCTAGGATCTTTATTCTCAACTGTTACACCACAAGATAGGCATGTACCTAAGACTTGCTTTACCCTTGCTTTTAAATCTCCTAACATCTTCTTATTTTTTGCTATTTTAATCACTTGTTCTAATGATAGATTTCCAACCTTTTCTGCAGACCTTCCAGACTCATCCTTGCCAAGGCCAGCAAGCCTTTCTACACCGAGCTCCTTTTTTATTAATTGTGAGACAGGAGGTGAGCCAACCTCGATCGCAAATTCCTTTGTCTTTTCATTTACAGTAATCTTAACAGGAACCTGCATCCCCATAAACGCTTGAGTTTTTTTGTTTATCTCTTCCACAACCTTTCCAGTATTCACACCCAAAGGGCCTAGCTGCGGTCCTAATGGCGGTGCAGCAGTTGCCTTTCCTCCCTCAACAAGCACCTCTATTGTTTTCATCTGTATATCTTTTTCAATTATTTATTTAAAGGTTTGTTAGGTATATCTTCTACCTAAATAATAAATAAAAGTTGCTGAGTAGTAATATGAAGGTCTAGAATTGCGAAGTAAATAGGAGAAGTCAAGCATTGAAAGCTATATTAATTCATATTCCCCAATTTCAAAATTAGGCACCAGCCAAATTCTGATTTTTATTTTAGAATTTTCCCTTAATCCAGGAAGTGTCTTCTCAATTATTTTATCAGTTCTTTGTGGTAGATGATAAATGATATAATTGCCTTCTATTTCAGCAGGCCTCTTGCCATATTGCGGAGCAGAAGCGGGACACGCAGGAGCTTGACATCCTTCTTGCACACAAGATCTATTCTTAAAAACCCAGCCAACAGGGCAACTTGGCATCAAATCTTCCCTAAGTTTAGCTGGTCTAGCGCTATACTTTAAGTTGAACTCAAGTACATCATCCTCCATCACAAAAGAAGAGATTGATAGTTTTGATCCAAAACGATCTTGCAAATCTTTTTGTAGTTCTTCAATATCCTTTCGAGTAATTTCTGGACTGAATACACCATAAAACAGGTACCTTATTTCAGACCTTCCTTGTGAAGTTTCTGGCCCTATCCAAACTGCAGACTTTTCACATTTACTAATTGATTCTATGTAAGGACTTTTTTCTTGCTCCAGAAAATTTTTAACTCTCTCACATGCACTTATATCACTAAAGTAAGTACTGTAAAAAGATGGTGGAAGTTCGTAACTACTTTTATTAACAACTTTGTCTATTCTGATAGTTACCCTATCCATAGGACAAACTTCTGGCGCTTCACAATCTGAATGTATATCATCAAGGAATAAAGAAATCACAGTAGCTTCTACATCTGCGTAAGGCGCAGGAGCTATATCTGGTTCTAATCTTTCTGTATATTTTTGAGTAGGAAAAGAAGTGAAAACTATTGCAACTATAGCTAACACAATAGCAATCCCAACAATCAAATAATATCTTTGTTTCATATTTTATCTACATAATTCTATAGTAAATAACTTAAAATCTCTTTGTTTTTTTATGTGTTTTGATTTCTTAGATTTAACTACATTAATATTAGCGCCGGGAGCAGGATTCTCGCAATCAAAAATTCGAACCTGCGCGAGCAAAAGCTCACTAGCTCTCAAGGCTAGCGCGTTTAGCCCTTTTC
Organism: Candidatus Aenigmatarchaeota archaeon; assembly: GCA_039091735.1. Taxonomy (GTDB): domain Archaea; phylum Aenigmatarchaeota; class Aenigmatarchaeia; order GW2011-AR5; family JAHLMP01; genus JAWCLB01. Next base: position 32,691 of record JAWCLB010000004.1, read on the forward strand.
GTTGGACCAATAGAGACGCTCAATCATCTTGCAAGGCAATCATACCTTGAGGCGTTTGCTCCGCCATCCCGGCAATTCTAATATCTTATCCTTAAATAAATAAAAAATAATGGCTCTCATTAAGGATAGAGGTCTTCATGTCCAAAATTGATAATTTTTTAAGTATTGTAAAAAGTGACTACAATAAGACAAGAAATAACATCATTTTTCCATCTTTCCTCTAAACATTTTAATGCAATTTTCTTCCGTAAGACTGAATATACTTTTGCATTGTTAATTTTATTTTTAAATAAATCACAAACTAATGGCACACGTTAATAAAATATGAGCCAAAATAATTTTTTATGGATTTTTACCGAGATAAAGTACTTGAGAATGTAAAAATAAGTTTAAAAATCTATCTTAAAATTTTTAAACACTCTTGCATAAAAATATTGTGTAGGATAAATGAAGTGGAATAAATGAATATTGTGTCTGAGATTTTATGTGCTTTGTGGTTCATATTGCCTGCTTATGCTGCAAACGCCTTTCCACCACTAATGAAGGGAAAGATTCCAATAGACCGCGGTAAAAAACTAGGAAAGTATAGAATACTTGGTGACGGAAAGACAGTAGAAGGAACACTTGGTGGAATAGCATTTGGTATTTTTATTGGATTAACACAAATATTCTTTCAGTCAAAAATCCCAAGGAGCATGGGTTTAGTTGAGATGACCCTTCCCTTGATTTTAGCTTTAAGCATTGGTGCATTGACTGGTGATATTATAGGCTCTTTCATTAAGAGGAGATTAGGAATAGAAAGAGGAAGACCAGCACCATTATTGGATCAGTTAGATTTCCTTGCTTTGGCAATTTTGTTCTCAAGCTTGCTAACAAGAATTAAAATTTTGCACATCTTTTTATTAATTATTTTGACCCCTATTATACATTATTCAGCAAATATCCTTGGTTATTTATTAAGAATAAAAAGGGTTCCTTACTGATAAAGGTTTGCTATTAAATCGCATAATGCATTTCATAGTAATCATTAAATTGTCGGAAAAACAAACAAAAATTGTTGATAAAACAGCAAATAGTTTTTGATGAGTTTTGAAATTAAAAAGGCAAAATATTGCTTATTTCGGCCCAATTAGTATCGTTAATTAAGCAACATTTAGAACCTTTCTTAAAATAAGATTAGAAACAATTAGCATAATAAGAAAAAACCAGAACCAACTGAGAAATCCAAAAAATCTGAAATCAGGAATTTGCGAAAAATAATCAGCAAACCACCTGAATAAAAGTATGAGTGGAATGAAGGTATATATTGTTGGCCGCATCGTGAGCCTCATCATTGGTCCAATAAATTCAACTTGCTTTTTCTGAAGCTCCGCCAACTTTTCTGGGTTATCCTTAACCCTTTTCATCTCTTCGGCAAGCCTTTTTTGCTCTTTTTTCATATCTCTAATAGCTTCTTGGTCTGTACCATATTTCTGGGCAAGTGTTGTGAGAATGCTAATTATGAAAATAAGAATCAAGAAGCCCATTGTTAGGTTCCAATCCAAGAGGGGAGAAATTATGTGATCTAAAAGAACATGTACAGTATTTTTGATTAGTGGAACACTATCCCATAAAAAGGCAATTGCTATTGATGCAATCATTATGATAAGTAGTGGAGCAAAGACATCCCTTCCGTTCATTCTATTAAATAGGAGATTAATCTTTAAATAAAGAAGGCAATGCAAAAGCATGCCATTTTTATGCATCCCAACTTAAAAAAGCAGATGCTAAAGGCAATAGGGTGCAACCTTTTGCCATTTAAATTACTATTCAAATTCAATTATTGTTACAATTAGGTTTCGTTTTCTTGGCACGACATCAAACTCAATTAATAGAATTCTTTGCCACGTTCCGAGCATAAGTTCTCCTTCATGCACTGGAATACTTATTTCAGGTTTTAAAAGCATTGCCCTGAGATGAGAAGATGCATTTGATGGATGATGATAAATTTTCTTCTCGTCTACTATGTCCTTAAAGAACTTCTTTATATCTTCAAAAAGCATCATATCAAACTCGTTTACGAAAAGACCAGAAGTAGTGGACTGCAAAAAGATGTTGCACATGCCTTCAGAAATCTCAGATTTTTTTACTATTGCTGTTATCTTTGGTGTTATATCCTCTATGTGAATTCCTTTTTTGGTTTCAATTTCAAGGGTTTCCTTATACATGATAATATCTTTGTTGCCTACTAATTTAAGTTTTTTATGACAATTATCTCTTTTCAAAATTCTGTTGATGAGATATCATTAGGTTTATAAAGAGAATTAGGAAATTTTTTTTACAAAATCTTTGATAGGTTTATAGAGATCTTATCAAGATCGAGTATATTACTGAACAACATAAAATTTAAAAATTTCAGGATAATAATATTTTTACAGCGTTATTTTTTGAGTGGTATTATGATGTGGAGAGACCCATTTGAGGAGTTGAAGAGATTCAGAAGAGAGATGAATCGCTTATTTGATTCGTTTTTTGGTAGCGAATTTGCTGAGAGGGCATTGCCAGATATGAGCAGCATGAAAAAAGAGATGCAACTCTTTAGGCAGCCTTTATCTGATTTGAAAGAAACAGATAAAGAATTTATAGCCTTAATAGAAATTCCTGGAGTTGATAAGAAAGACATACAGCTGCAAATAACAGAAAACACACTTGAGGTTAAAGCAGAAAAAAAGCATGAAATTAAAATAGAGAAAGAAGGCTATTTGAGAGCAGAGAGAGCATACAAAGGATTTTACAGGGCAATTCCTTTACCAACAAGGGTTATACCAGAGCAAGCCACAGCATCTTACAAGAATGGCGTTTTAGAGGTTGTTATGCCAAAGGCAGAAAAAAAGAAGCCCGAAAAGGCAAGAAAGATAGAAATACAATAACGTCTCATAAACCTTATCCTTAAAGTGATTGCTGTGCCCAATAGTGATATCAATCAAAAGCTCAGTAAGACTACTGAAAAATTATCAAAAGAGCAATTGAAGAAAAAAATTGAAAATCTACAAAAAGATTTAGAAGAAAAAACAAGGCTTGCTGAAGAGAGTCTAAATCAAATAAAATATTTGCAGGCAGATTTTGATAATTACAGAAAAAGTTTAGAGAAAGAAAAGGAAAAAATAAGAGAGTTTGCAAACGAGAGCCTAATTAAGGAGCTTTTAATAATCCTTGATGATTTTGAAAGTGCATTGCATTTTGTTGAAAACGAAAAAAGCAAGGAAGGTTTAAACATGCTTTATAGAAAATTTTTTAAGATATTAGAGGATCATGGGTTAAAGAAGATTGAAGCATTAGGCAAAAAATTCGATCCATATTATCACGAAGCGATATTAAAGGAGAGGTCAGACAAAGACGATGGAATAATTTTAGAGGAGATTCAGCCAGGCTATATGCTTAAATCAAAGGTCATAAGACACTCAAAGGTAAAGGTCGCTGAAAATAAGCCATCTAAAAGCGACGAAGATAAAAATCACAAAGAAAAGCTTGAAAATGAGATAAAGAACGATAGTTAGCACTCAAAAAAGATTAAAAATGCATAATCCAAAGCTTCTTGACATAAAAAGCTCATAAATAAAGTAAGAGGACAATCTTATAACTTTAAAGAGAAAGCCTGCTGAGAAATTTAATGTTGATTTCGTATGCTCGATTACAACCTGAATTTTTACAAGACTTATTACAGGAATAGAAGAAAATAAGAAAAATTCCTTTGTGTGGTTATAAGAGATAACAGAATTTAAATGAAAAATTTTCCAGGCAGAAAATACAAAGTTGCTAGAAAGGATGGCATGTAATTGAAAAGGAAATTAAGGATTTAAAAAATTTTTAAAGAGATAGTTAAAAAATGGTAAAGTTAATTAAAGAAGAAAATTTCCCAGAGATAATAACATTGTGTGGAAGTACAAAATTTAAAAAAGAGTATTTAGAAGTTATGAAAAGATTGACATTAGAAGGGAAAATTGTTATTCCTGTTGGATTATATCTGCATGCAGGAGACGAAATAACAGATGAGCAAAAAGAGATGCTTGATGAATTACATCTAAGAAAAATAGATATATCAGATAGCATTTACGTCATTAATAAAAATGGATATATAGGAGAAAGCACAAAAAGAGAAATTATGTATGCTCAGAGGATGGGTAAAAAAATTTATTTTTTAGAAGAATAAACATAAATGAAGCTAAGGATTTATAATTGCTTTAAAAGAAATTAAAATAAAACCTAAGGAGAAGGGCTTAAAGAGCTATTATCATTTACGATTTAAACTTTTACAAAAAAATAAAGGTTAATGAGGCAAAGAGGAATTGAAAAAAAGATATTGCTATAATATCATTGAAAAGGTATAGGGGTGTTAAAAGTGGCTAAGGAAAAGATAATTGGAATTGATTTGGGTACATCTAACTCTCAAGCTGCTGTGATGCTTGGAGGCAAGCCAACTATAATACCATCAGCAGAGGGCGCAACAGTTGCAGGAAAAATGTTTCCTTCTGTAGTCGCTTTCACAAAAGATGGTCAATTGCTTGTTGGAGAGCCAGCAAGAAGACAGGCAGTAACAAATCCAGAAGGAACAGTTATGGCTGCAAAGAGAAAGATGGGAACTGATTTCAAGTATAAGATCTACGGCAAAGAGTATACGCCTCAACAAATCTCTGCCTTTATATTGCAGAAAATAAAAAGAGATGCTGAAGCATTTTTAGGGGAGCCTGTTAAAAAAGCTGTCATTACAGTTCCTGCATATTTCAACGATAATCAAAGGACTGCGACAAAAGATGCTGGAAGAATAGCTGGCTTAGAGGTTGTAAGGCTTGTCAATGAACCTACAGCTGCATCTATGGCATATGGTTTAGATAAAGAGGGAGAGCAAAAGATTCTTGTCTTTGATTTTGGCGGAGGAACCTTGGATGTCACCATAATGGAGTTTGGTGATGGTGTATTTAATGTTTTGTCAACATCTGGTGACACGCAGCTTGGCGGAACTGATATGGACAATGCTATTATCAAATGGATTGTTGATGAATTCAAGGCAAAAGAGGGTGTTGACTTAGAAAAGGACGAGATGGCAATGCAAAGGATAAGAGAGGCTGCAGAAAAAGCAAAGATTGAATTATCAACTGTTTTGGAAACAGAAATAAACCTTCCTTACATAACTGCAACTGATAAAGGGCCTAAACATCTATCTATGAAACTCACAAGAGCAAAGCTGGAGCAACTAGTAGAACCAATAATTAAAAGGTGCATTCATCCTATTGAACAAGCTTTGGAAGATGCTAAATTAACAAAGGACGACATCAAAAAAATAATCCTTGTTGGTGGGCCTACAAGAATGCCTTGTGTCCAGAGATTTATTGAGGAAAAAATAGGAAAGAAAGTAGAAAGAGGAATAGATCCAATGGAGTGTGTTGCTATTGGAGCTGCTATTCAGGGGGCTATCCTTGCTGGCGAGATTAGGGATATTGTTTTATTAGATGTGACACCATTAACTTTGGGAATAGAAACTTTAGGCGGAGTGATGACACCCCTTATTGAGAGGAATACAACAATCCCTACGAGGAAAAGTCAAATATTTACAACAGCTTCTGATTTTCAAACAGCAGTAACTATTCATGTCTTGCAGGGAGAGAGGCCAATGGCAAAGGATAACGTGAGCTTAGGTCAATTCAACTTGGTTGGGATACCCCCTGCTCCTAGAGGTATACCTCAAATAGAGGTTACATTTGATATAGATGCTTCAGGAATTTTGAATGTTTCTGCAAAGGATTTGGGAACAGGAAAGGAGCAAAAGATGATGATAACTGCCTCAACAAAACTTTCTGAGAAAGAGGTTGAAAGAATGATTAAAGAAGCAAAAGAGCATGAGGAAGAGGATAGGAGAAGAAAGGAAGAGGTTGAGGCAAGAAATAATCTTGATTCTTTAATTTACACAACAGAAAAGACTCTCTCTGAAATAGGAGATAAGCTAAGCAAAGAGCATAGGGATAAGATTGAAGAAGCATTGAAAGAAGCAAAGGAGGCGTTGAAAAAAGATATTGGCGAGATTAAAAAACACACAGAAAATCTGCAAAAGGTCTTGCAAGAGGCAGGAACAGCCATTTATCAGGAGGCTGCCAAAAAATATGCAGAGGAACAGACAAAACAGAAAAAGGAAACTAAGGAAGAAGAAAATAAAAAATCGAGAAAAAGGAAAGATAACGAAAAAATAATTGATGCTGATTTTAAGGTTGAGAATGAAAAATAGCCCTCAGAATTAATTATCTTCCATATCAGTTATATGCCTAAGTTTGGTGGTAATTGCTTATGCGAATTTGTCACTAAGCTTAACAACTATGGAAATATGAAGCGAGGTTGGGCATTTATATGGAACAAGGCCAGGTTTCTTGATTTTTCCACAAATGCAACCCCTTCTTTTCAATTATTGCAAAATTTATGTTTCACAAGCCAAATAAATAATACAGGCTTTTATATCCTTTCAAAACGAGACAACAATGTTTTGTGAAGTCAACCAAACATTTAGTGGAGCTGAGTGATAGAAAGAAACAAAAAGAGTAGAAATTATTAATTCTAACTTAAATATTCTTTTGGGGTTAGCTCTCTTATCTCTTTTTTTAATACAAAGAACAAAACTATTGATAGAATTTCAGTGCAAATTAATGCAGATATCATAAAAGGAATTGAGATATCATATAGATATCCAGCAAAAACGCTGCCAATAAACAGACCAAAACCATATATTACGTTAAAAATACCGTATCCAGTTCCACGTTTCTTTATTGAGGTTAAATCAGCAATCGCAGCCTTCATTATTGTTTCGTGTGAGCCCATAACAATACCCCAAAGAAATACTGCTGCAAAAATTAAAGTTATATTATTTGAGAATATCAATGGAAGAATTATAGCAGTAATTATTGGTATAAATAGCAAAACCAATAGTCCTGCATGCTCGTTTTTATGTTTTATCTTTAGTTTATCATACATTTTTCCTACAATCACTCCAAATATTGCATCGACAATCATGGCAATAGCATAGAGAAAAGGTATTTGTGCATCAGATGCAATTCTATTTGTCTTCAAGTGATATCCTACAATTGCGAAGTTAATAAAACCAATAGTAGTAAAAAATGTAAAAATTGAATATATCCAAAAGGCTTTTGAAATTTTTGATTCTTGTTCGCCTTCTTCCCCTTCAAGATTGCTTGGGGTTTTAAATTTAAAAAAAGTGATGAATAAAACCATTACCAGCATTATAAATGGAAGCCAGAGCAAGCTATAACCTCGTTGATAATCTGCAACTGTTTTTTCAGCAGTCCCTAAGAGCATAAAGAAAAAGGTAAATATCAATGGTCCAATCAGTGCACCGATTTGGTCTAAGAACTCAGAGATGCCAAAGCCAAGCCCCGTGCCAATTCGCTTTGTTGCGTGAGAAACTATTGTATCTCTTGCAGGACTTCTTAATCCTTTTCCAATTCTTTCAAGGACTATAAGAATTGCTGCTAATTGCCAATAATTTGATAAGGCTAACAACGGAATTGTCATGAGCAAACTATAACCAGCTATTGTGAAAAACCAATGCGCCTTGGCTTTATCAGAAAAATACCCTGAAAGTAAGCGGATTGCATATCCTAATAATTCTCCGATGCCAACTACTAGACCAACAATAGCTGCATTAGCCCCTAATATATTTAGATAAGGACCATTAACGCTTCTTGCTCCTTCATAAATAATATCTCCGAGCAGACTTATTATTCCGAAAAACAAAATTAGGATAATTGCATTCTTTTTTTCATTGAATTTGTTGAAATATTTTTTAAACATAAATCCAATCATGTTAATTTTATATTTAAAGTAAGGAGTTACAATCTATTTAAATTGAAACTTCTCATTCTCTTCTTGGTTAGACTTAGCATACGCGATTTAACAAAGTTCGATGTATGGAGATTTTGGTAATTTTCTGCAAGTGCCATGCTGTAAAATATTTATGTGTTGCAAAGGGCAAATTGGCCTTAGAGCCGTGGATTTATGATCTCCACAAACCATGAAGGTTGCAGTATTCTCTTGCTTCTATCTTTTTTGCTTTTATTTCAAACTCTGCCTCTGGTTTGTCTCCTGGTTTCAAGAATTTTCTATAAGCTATTTCATCAGCGATTATCTGTATCCATTCGATGTAATGCTTCTCTTCCATTGGGTGCGGAAGAGACCCGACCTTTATTTTAATCCCTTTTTTTGTTTTTTCGATTACTGGGACATGTTTTTCTTTTCCAATATCTTCTGTTTTTTCTTTCAATAATTCCATTAGCTGTCCGCAACAAACAAGTTGTCCTATACCTGCATGCAGAACTTCAACGATATTACCACAAATATTGCACTTGTATACTTGTTTTTGTTCGGTCATGTCTATTTACCTTACAAACTTTTTAATATTCCTCGCATTTTATCTGATAGAAGCTTCTTTCATGGTCGCAGGATGGACACCTTTCAGGTGGCTCTTTTCCGAAATGAACATAACCACACTCTCTGCAAACCCACCATACATCTTTATCTTTTTTGAATACTGTTTTGGCTTCAACTTCTTTCAAAAGTTTCTTGTATCTTTCTTCATGATGCTCTTCAGCCTTAGCTATTGCTCTTAGCCTTTTTGCAATTTCAGAAAAACCTTCTTTTTCAGCAGTGTCTGCAAATTCAGGGTACATTTTTGTGTATTCATACCTTTCGCCAGCGATTGCAGATTTTAAGTTTTCAGCAGTATTACCAAGAATTGTTGTAGCTACTGCATCAACTTTTATTTCGTCTAAATTCTCTTTACTTTTCTTTTTTAATTCGTTGATAAATTTAAACAACCAGCTTGCGTGTTCCTTTTCATTTTCAGCTGTAATTAGAAAGACTTCTGCGATCTGCTCAAATCCTTCCTTTTTGGCAATTTTAGAATAGAAAGTATATCTATTCCTTGCTTGGCTTTCACCTATAAAAGCCTTTGTCAAATTTTCAATTGTTTTTTTCATAGTTTTACCTTTAATTATAAATTTGACCTTTAAAAATTTATCATTCCAGTGTCGGAATTTAAAGCTTTCATATAAACTATGACATTTTACGAATTTCTGAAAGGAAATTTAGACGAGGCTCTGCAAAAGCCGAACGGTTTATTTATCGCTCATTTCTCTGAACGAAGTGAGGAGAGATTTTAATATAATGTTTCCAGATGGAAAAAGTTTGAGCATTTTATTGAACAATAATATCTTTTGAAATGATTAGTTTTTGTTCCATTGGTTCTTTGATTTCTGGTTTCGTTCCTTTCTCGTAAACATTTATGGTATAACTACCAGGAGGGACATTTTGAAGCTTTGCTCCTATCTCAGAAAAGCATATGCACCTGCAACCAATTCCGCTCCATACTTCATAAATGTTTATGACCGAATTTCTTATTTCTTTTTCAATTTCTACTTTTCTGCAACAAAGATGATTTATGGCTCTTAAATACAAAACTTCATTTCCGTTTACATCTATTTTTGGCTCTTGCTCTTCAACTAGAGATTTGCTTGCTATTTCTTCTCCGGTTTCAGCGCATCCTTTTACTAAAGGAGAAAGAATAATATTTTGAAGATTTGACGGCGTTGCTGATTGTGTTAATATTTGCCAATAGATTCCTGCGACCCCGACAGCTATTACTGCAAGAACCAATGGAAGTATAATTTTGTTATTCATAATAAAGTATAATTTAATTATTCTATATAAATGCTTCGAAGAGTTCTGGTAGATTTGAAGTTATCATGCAGACCATCAAATTGAAACTAACAACCTAGAAAAACGAAATATTTCCTTTTATGCTACTTATTAAGGTATAGTAACCTTTATATGTTTTGATTCTATGATTGATTTATGTATGATACCGAACATGTTATTTTTCCTTCAAATATGGGAAGCAAGCTAACAAAAACAATCGCAAAAGTCATGAAAGATGCTGAGAGAAAGTCTGGAATAAAAAAATGTTTATCCACATCTATTGAGGCACAACTTTGCTACCCACATTCTAGAACATGGAACAGATTTGCGGACAATACAGAAACTGCTTAGCCATGCTGACACAAAAACAATACAAATATATACTTAAATAAGCCAGGCAAACATAAGAATGTGAGAAGCCCTCTTGATAACCTGTGATAAATATGACGAGTAAAGATTATTACAAGATTTTAGGTGTTGATAAGAACGCAAGTCAGGAAGAGATAAAAAGGGCATTCAGACAATTAGCCAGAAAATACCATCCTGATGTTGCAGGAAAAAAGTATGAGGAAAAATTCAAGGAGATAAATGAGGCTTTTCAGATTTTAAGTGACCCACAAAAGCGAGCGCAATATGATCAATTTGGAAGCGCAGCATTCAGGCCAGAAGATTTTGAGTTTAGATGGCCTAGTTTTGACGAGTTATTTAGAGATTTTGGATTTGGTGATATTTTTGATGTTTTTTCTGACTTTAGAGAAAAAACAAGAACACGCGCTGAACAAGGCGCTGATTTAAGATATGACTTGGAAATAACACTAGAGGATGCATTTCATGGCAAAGTAGAAAAAATAGATATCCCTACTTTTATTCCATGTAAAACCTGTGGTGGAACAGGAGCAAGGCATCTAAAGAAATGCCCGAATTGCAACGGAACAGGAGAAGTTAGAAAAATTCAGCGAGCAGCATTTGCACAAATCGTTAATATCACAACTTGTAATAAGTGCAAGGGTTCTGGTCAAATAATAGAAAAGCTATGTGATGATTGTAAAGGAACAGGAAGAATAAAGAAAATAAAAAAGATAGAAATTAAAATTCCTAGGGGTGTGGACAACGGCTCTTATTTGAGAGTTCCAGGTCAAGGAGAGGCTGGTTACAGCGGTGGTCCACCAGGTGATTTGTATGTCGTAATTCATGTGAAAGAGCACCCTATATTTGATAGGCATGATAATAATTTGTTTTGCCAGACAACGATTTCTTTAGGACAAGCAATCTTTGGTTCTGAAATAGAAATTCCAACAATAGATGGTAGAGCAAAATTAAAAATACCTCCTGGAACACAGAGTCACACTATTTTTAGATTAAAGGGGCAGGGAATGCCAGACCCGCATACCTCAAAGAGGGGTGACCAATTAGTAAAGGTGGTTGTCAAAATACCAGAAAAATTGAGCGAAAAGCAAAGGAAAATATTAATGGATTTTGTTAGTATAAGCGAAGAAGAGGCTAAGACAGCAAAAGGTTTTTTTGAGAAAATGAAAGAACATCTGTCAAATCCTTATAAAGATTGAGCTTTCTTAGATATCTTAATTCTTTTCGATATAAAAGCCCAATTTGGCAAAATTGTTAATAATTAATATTTTGTTATTTATTATATTGAGAGATGTACAAAGTAAAGGATATTAGTTTGGCATCCCAAGGCAGACTAAAAGTAGAGTGGTCAGAACAAAGAATGCCCGTTCTTATGGGGATAAGGCGTAAGTTCGAAAAAACAAAGCCATTAAAAGGATTTACTGTAGGGATATGCCTTCATGTGACAAAGGAAACAGCAGTTCTTGTTGAGACGCTTGTTGCAGGAGGTGCAAGGGTTGCTATTACAGGTTGTAATCCATTATCTACTCAAGACGATATTTCTGCCTATCTTGCAAAGAAGAATATTAATATATTTGCATGGCGCGGCGAGACAAAAGAAGAATATTATGAAAATATAAACAAGGTTCTTGATTTTAAACCAGAGTTTACAGTGGATGATGGTGGTGACCTGGTTTTTACAGTTCACAAAGATAGAAAGGAATTAATAAGCAATATAATAGGTGGATGTGAAGAGACAACAACAGGCATTCAAAGGCTTATTGCAATGAAGAATGAGAATAAGCTGAGGTATCCTATTATAGATGTGAATAATGCAAAGACAAAACACCTTTTTGACAATCGTTACGGAACAGGTCAATCTACAATAGATGGAATCATGAGGGCTACCTCTGTGCTGATTGCTGGAAAGAATTTTGTTGTTGCTGGCTATGGCTGGTGCGGAAAAGGGATAGCCATGAGAGCCCGCGGAATGGGAGCTAATGTAATAGTCACTGAAGTAGATCCTCTGAAGGCACTAGAAGCAGCAATGGATGGCTTCAGGGTCATGCCCATGGATGTTGCTGCTGAATTGGGAGATATATTTGTGACAGCCACAGGAAATAAGGATATAATAATAGGCGATCATATAAAGAAGATGAAAAATGGAGCAATACTTGCAAATGCAGGCCATTTTAATGTTGAGATTAAATTAAGTGATCTTGAAAAAGAGAGTGTTGAAAAAAAGAGGATAAGAGAAAACTGTGAGCAATATGAATTAAAAAATGGAAAAAGAATATATCTGCTCGCAGAAGGCAGGCTTGTGAATCTTGCATGTGCTGAAGGTCATCCAAGTGAGGTTATGGATATGTCATTTGCAAATCAGGCCCTATCAATAAAATATCTGATAGAAAACAGGTTAGAACCTGGTATTTATCCAGTTCCTCACGAGGTTGACAATATGATTGCATACCTCAAATTAAAAACCCTTGGAATAAAGATAGATGAGCTTACAGAAAGCCAGAAGAAATATCTTAGCTCTTGGGAAGATGGGACATGATTTTTATAAGATTTGATTCAGAAAAAGACAAATTTGTCTATAGAAGATTTAGCATATGCAATAGAGTTATGGAATAATTTATAAATAAGATTCACAAAACATTTTGCAGAAACTATTGCGAGATTTTTAGAATAAATTTATAAATTCAACATTCTTATTAATTTTATGATTACTATAAGCGAGATTTTAGATGGAAAAGGAGAAGGAAAAGAAGTTGAGATAAAAGGTTGGTTAGTTAACAAAAGGTCTAGTGGTGGCATCCAATTTCTAATAATCAGGGATGGAACAGGAGTAATTCAATCTACTATTCACAAAGATGAGGTTGAAGAGAGGGTTTTCGCGGATGGAGATAAGCTGACCCAAGAATCATCCTTGATAATAAGAGGCATCGTCAAAAAAGATAGTAGAGCGCCTGGTGGTTATGAGATAAGAATTAAAGATATGAAGATATTGCAGATAGCAAAAGATTTTCCGATAACTAAAAAGGAGCACGGAATTGATTTTCTTTTAAACTGGAGACACCTTTGGATGAGAAGTCAAAGGCAATCAGCAATACTTAGAATAAGGGCAGAGGTTGTAAAGGCATGCAGAGATTTTTTAGATAATAACGGATTCGTTCTTGTCGATTCACCTATACTTACGCCTTCTGCATGTGAGGGGACATCTACACTATTTGAAACACCATACTTTGGAAGGAAGGCATATTTAACCCAGAGCGGTCAACTCTACTTAGAGGCCGCAATTGCAGCATTTGGCAAGGTTTATTGTTTTGGCCCTACCTTTAGGGCAGAAAAATCCAAAACATCAAAACATTTAACAGAGTTTTGGATGATTGAACCAGAGATGGCCTTTGTGGAGTTCGATGAGAATTTAAAATTGCAAGAAGATTTTGTAAGCTACATAGTGAAAAGGGTAATCGAAAAAAGGAAGAAAGAGCTAGAGATACTTAAGAGGGATATAAAACCATTAGAAAAGGTTGAACCACCATTTCCGAGAATAACCTATAGCGAAGTAATAGAGATTCTAAAGAAAACTAAATATAGCCTAGAATGGGGAGGCGATTTGGGTGCTCCTCATGAAAGATGCATATCTCTAAGATATGATAAGCCTGTATTCATAACTAAATATCCAGCAAAGGCTAAGGCATTTTACATGCAGCCAGACCCAAATGACCCAAAAGTAGCTCTGTGCGCAGACCTTATAGCACCAGAGGGATATGGCGAAATAATTGGCGGAAGCCAAAGAATTCATGATCTTGAGCTCCTTGAAAGGAGGATTGAGGAATTTAAACTTCCTAAAAAGAATTATGCGTGGTACTTGGATTTAAGACGATATGGAAGCGTTCCTCACTCTGGATTTGGAATGGGTATTGAGCGTGTAGTAATGTGGATTTGTAAATTAAAACATATAAGGGAAGCTATACCTTTTCCAAGAACGATAACAAGGATATATCCTTAGCAATTGGTTTTTACAATTTTTTAAATAATGAATTTGTAACTATATGCAACTCTCTTACAGACTTAAAGCCTATTGTTGCATGCAGTAAAAATTTAAATACTTATTTAAATACACATAGCTAAGATATTTGCTTATCTTTTAATTTTCAAATAAAAAAGAAGATATTATGGTAAAAACTACAGAAATCATTGTAGAGAATTTCATGGAAAGCCTTCCGACAATAACAAAAGACACAGAAATTAATGAGGTAATAAATATAATGAAAAGGGAGAGAACCACATCTCTTCCAGTAGTTGATAAAGATGGTAAGCTGATAGGATGCATCTTTGATTACAACCTTATAAAGCTTGTAAGAAAAGGCTCTCCTATTGCAGGCTTCATATGGAGGAATTCAATAGATAAAGAAGATAAAAATATAAAGGCAGAAGAGATAATGGACACAAAGATTGTAACCATATCAAATACAGATACAATAGAAACAGCTCTTAATGTTATGAGCAACAGCAATGCTAGATTGTTGATGGTAACTGATAGAGAGGGAAAATTTTTAGGGGTATTAAGAATAAGAACCATCTTCAGTAAAATCTTTGAAGAGATCGAAGAGGAAACGAAATAGAGAAAACGATTAGAAAAGAGATGAAAACGGGAGATTTGAGTGTTAATAGAACTCTGGGATATTGCAATAGTGCTATTAGGAGCGAAGATAGGAGGAGCTATATTTACGAAACTAAGACAACCAAGCTCGATAGGAGAAATTTTGGCAGGCTTGTTTATAAGCTATTTCATAACAACAATTTCCGAATCTCTTGCCGTCCAAGTTATTGCAAATTTAGGGTTAATATTTCTCATACTTCTTACTGTTATGTCTGTTGATTTTGGCCAGGCTGAAAAGAATATCGAAAAATTTATCTATTCTCATATAATCATAATACTCCTCACATCTATCATACTTTTTGGAATAATGAAAGAAAATACTATTATCTTCCTTGCTTGTATCATTGGCTCAAGCACATCCATAGCCTTAAGATCATTAATTTCAATCGATGCAATAAATTCAAAAGAGGGACAAACTATATTGGGGATGCAATTGATAAACACAGTAGTTGAGGTAATACTCATTTCATTGGCAATGAACATAATTGCTACAAAATCTTTTAATCCGGAGATTGCAGTAAAGTTAGCATTGATGATGGTTGGAACATTTGTAGTCACAAGTAGGGTAGGCTACAAAATGATAAATTTCATATTTAACAACATACAAAGATTTAAAATGGAGGAAGTCCTTCTAGCATTTACTATAATTTTTGCATTTGCTGCAGCAGCGTTCACTGAAAAAATAGGCCTAACAAGTCTAATCGGCATAATGCTCATGGGAATACTAGTAAGCAGAACCCAACAAGCATTAGTTATTTCAACCAAGGTAAGAGAATTGAGTGAAAGCTTCTTCACGCCAGTATTTTTTGCTTCTCTTGGATTTGGAGCAACCTTTCTCGTTGATCTAAACCTGTTGCTAATTATCTTCTTTTCTTTGTTGGCATTAAGGCTTGTTATGTTTATTTTGCCTGTAAGGCTTGTTGGATATTCCTCAACAGAGGCAGTAAGAATAGGGTCAGGTTTTCTTCCGATGTCTGGCTATGGTTTGATGCTATTTGGTTTGGGAGTTAAAAACTTGATTTTTGATCAAGAATTATACTCAGTATTTGTTATATCTTTCATACTTATGAATATGATTTCCCCACTTTTAATAAAACTCTCTTTTAAAATTAGACCAATTAAGAGAAGAGTTATAATTAGACACAAAAAAGGGTTTATCTAAAGGAGGGATAAAATGGAGTCAAAATACAAACTGAAAAAGATATTAAAAGAGTTGGGAGGTATAAAGGGGCGACATACAGAGTTAGTAACAGTCTACATACCAAGCGGTTATTCTTTAAGCGAGATTGCAAACCAACTGCGTTCTGAACAAGGTACTGCTGCAAACATAAAGTCAAAGCAGGTTAGGAATAATGTAACAACGGCTTTGGAAAAAATTGTGAGGCATCTCCAGCTATATCCAAGAACACCAGAGAATGGTTTGGCTATATTTTGTGGAAATGTTTCTGAGGAAGAGGGCAAGGCTGACATAAAGCTATGGGCAATAGAGCCACCTGAGCCAATTAAGGTTAAGTTGTATTGGTGTGACCAAATATTCAGGTTAGAACCATTAGAAGAGTTTGTGAAGGAAAAAGAAATATATGGGATGGTGTGCTTGGACAAGAGTGAGGCTGATATAGCGATTCTAAAAGGAAAAAAGATAGAAGGCATTGCTCACATGGAATCAATTGTTCCTGGAAAGACAAGGGCAGGAGGGCAGAGTAGCGCAAGATTTTCAAGAGTGAGAGAGGGATTAAAGCATGATTGGTTCAAGCGTGTTGGTGATGCTGTAAACAAGTCATTCGGAGAGGAAAAAGGTATCATAGGAATTTTACTGAGTGGTCCTGGTCCTATTAAAGAAGAATTTCTGAAGGGAGATTATTTACAAACAAGTATAAAGGGCAAAATTATCGGAGTCATTGACACAGGATATACAGGTGAATATGGGTTAGAAGAGACATTGGAAAGGAGCAAGGATATAATAAGAGAAGCGTCAGTAACAAGAGAAAAGAATCTGGTCAACGAATTCTTTACCAAGTTGCAGACGAGCGAGCTTGTAGTCTATGGAAGAGATGAAACGCTCAAGGCTCTAAGAATGGGTGCAGTAAAGACACTATTGCTGAGCGAGAGCTTAGAAGATGAGGAGATAGAAAAGGAATGTAAGCAATTCAACACTACGCTTGAGGTCATATCAGAAGATACAAGAGAGGGTCAACAATTCAGGCAACTTGGTGGTATTGGCGGAATATTAAGGTTTCAGATTTCTTGAAAGGTCAGAAAAAGGTTTCATAAAGATTGGATTTCATTTGTTGTTATCAAAAACCAAAAAATAGTTCGTGTTGATACATAAAGAAAATAATAATTAGAGATTTAAACAAAATTATAAAGAATTGAGTGAATTTTTTTGAAAGAGGTTGACTACATGCCATAAATGCATAAAGAAAATAATAAAAGCATTTGAAACAAATAATATCCTTTAATGTCAAAAGAATTTTTAAGGCAAGGAAAGCTTATAGTCATTGAGGGATGTGATGGTGCAGGTGGCGAAACTCAAGTAAAACTTCTTAAAGAGAAGATGCCTGCTTGCCTTTTCTTTCAATATCCAGATTATAATAATGAGATAGGAAAGATGATTCACAGATTCTTGCATAGAGAATTAGAGGTCGATACTAACACCCAATTCCTTTTGTACGCTACTGATATGGTAAAGGATACACCCAAAGTTAAGAGTGCCTTAGATGAAGGTAGAGATGTGATAATGGATAGATATTTCTTTTCTACAATGGTCTATCAAGGACTTCAAGGATTTCCTTTAGAAAAGGCATTAAAATTTGCTGAGATGTTTGGACTCGTTAAGCCAGATTTGGTGATTTTATTAAAGATAAGAGCAGAAACAAGCATTAAGAGAAAGAAAATGGAAAAGAAAGAAAATATAGACAGATGGGAGGGCAATGTCGAATGGCAAAAAATGGTTGCTGAGAGATACGAAGAGATGGCTAAAAATAATGTATTTGCAAAGAGATGGGTTGTTATTGATGGAGAAAGGACAATAGAGGAGGTAAATAAGGAGATATTGAGAGCAATAAAATCTTTGAAATGATAAGAGATGAGACAATTAAAAATAATAATTTTGGGGCAGCAAGGAAGCGGAAAGGGGGCGTATGCACAGTGGCTTGTAGACAAATATGGCTATGCTCATATAAGCACAGGAGATTTGTTGAGAGAAGAGATAAAAAAGGGTAGTGAGCTTGGGCTAAAAGTAAGGGATATCGTAAATTCTGGAGGTCTTGTTTCAGATGAGCTTATTTCAAAGGTCCTTGAAAATAGGTTGAAAAAAGAGAAGAAAGGATTTATATTAGATGGTTATCCGAGAACCATAGCTCAGGCAAAGATACTTGAGGATTTATTATCTCGACTTAAGACAAAGATAGACCTCGTTATTAATTTAGTTGTAAGCGATGAATTAAGCATAGAGAGAATCACAAACAGAAGAATATGCAGAGAGTGTGGATGGATATGCAATATAAAATTCATGCCACCAAAAAAACCAGGGATATGCGACAAGTGTGGCGGAGAGCTTTATCAGAGAGAAGATGACAAAGAGGAGATTGTCAAAAAAAGGATAGAAGAGTATCATAAACAGATATATCCTGTGATAGAAGATTATAAAAGAAAGGGATTATTGCATGATATTAACTCTAACAGGAATTATGAGGAGGTAGTGAAGGATATAGAAGAATTGTTAAAAAGATTTACATGAAAATCATAATACTAGGACCGCCTGGCTCTGGAAAGGGAACGTTGAGTTTTGCAATCTCAGAGAAGTATGGGATATCTCACATAGAGGCTGGTAAAATACTCAGAGAGGAGATAGAAAATAGGACAGAAATAGGAAAAAAGGTAAAAGAAATAGTGGAGTCGGGAAGGCTTGTCCCAGACAATATAATAAGCGAGCTTGTCAAGAAGAGAATAGATACCTGCAAAAAGGGTTTTATTTTAGATGGTTATCCAAGGACAATAGGCCAGGCAGAAGCACTGAAAAAGATGACGGACATAGACCTTGTAATAAATCTCAGCATACCAGATAAGATATTAATAGAAAGGGCAGCTGGGAGAAGGACATGCAGAAAATGTGGAGCTGTATATAACATAGCAGATATTCACGAGGAGATAGATGGAGTAGTTTATAACATGCCTCCTCTACTTCCAAAGAAGGCATGGACTTGCGATAAATGTGGTGGCGAGCTTTATATAAGAAGTGATGAAAAACCAGATGTAATTAAGAAAAGGCTTGAGGAATATAAAAGGCAGACAAAGCCACTTATAGAATATTACAAAAACAAGAATTTCAGAGATGTTCTCGTAACTGCTGGAAAGGACGAGATGATAAAAAAGATATTCAAGATTGTAGATAGTATACTTGTTACTAAAAGGAGTGATAATTCATAATGCAGAATAATCTTTCTTATGAAATGTTGATGTTATTAAATACTTGCATTTCTTGGAGATGATTTTTGATTGTAAATAAAACATTATTAAATATCATGCTTATACGCAATTAGCATCAATTGTCTTGCACAAGATTGGCAATCCCTATTTGCTCTTCCCTTCTATCAAAATAGCATTTACAATTCCATGCTGACCTGGTCTGCTTGTTACTCTTGCCTTTCCAAGCTCTGTTTCAATTATACAGCCTTTGGTTATTATGTTTTGTCTCACAAGATATGGATTTGCAGGATTGCTCACTATAGACAATATCTTTACCTTTTTCGTTTCTTTACCTGTTGAAACATTAGCAAAACTATCTGAAAGTAGAACATGCTTTTCTCCTCCGCCCCTTACCCTTATTTTCTTTATTTTTCTCTCCTCTAACTTGCAAGGAATGAAATCTCTTCCTCTATCCCTGCGCTTCTTCTTTCTAATTAGTTTTAATAATCCTCCTGTTGAACTTCTTTTTGACTTTAAGTGCCAGACTGTCACTCAAATCACTTCTAAATAAAATGCTAATAAAATTTTAAATGATTTAAAATAATTCAATTCGTCGCAGACAATGCACATTTTTTAATTCTATACTATCTAGATAAATTCTTTATTTTTCCGAATTTTAAAATGCCTGCATCCTCATCTACTCCTATTGCCTCAAAATCACGCAACTTGTATTTTATTCTTTCAAGCAAAGGAGATAAAAATTCCTCTACAACATTTATTTCAGTTCCATAGCTAAGGGTTGAAAATGCTGGTAAGATTATTATATTTTTTTCATTTGTCCTTCCAAATATAAAACATTTAACTATCTCTTTTCCGCCTATCTCATCATACAACGCTATTGCCGGGTGCTCATGAGCGATTATTATATTTTTAGCTGAAATAGCCTTGAGATCTATCTCATTGTGTCCATGAGCAAAAAAATAATCATCTATCTCTAACGTCTCGTATAACTCTGCATTCAATTTTTTCGTTATATAAAAAATAAAATTATCGTGATTTCCTTTCACTATAATAATCCTCTTAAAATTCTCCCTTAAAAAATTCAAAAAATCCTTTACCTCTTTAAACTCATGATAAGTTGTCTCGCTAAACTCGTGCTTCACATCCCCAAGCAAGATTATTTTGGTAGCATTCTTTTCCTTTATTATTTTTTTCATCATTTCTAACTCTTCTTTAAATTGCGTCTTAGGGATTAGAAATCCTTGCTCTGCTGATATCCCTTCAAAACCTAAGTGCAAATCTCCTACTACAATCGCATCCAAACTTTTTATGAACAATGCAGGGAGACTATCAACAATTTCAATGTCATCAAAAATCTTCATAGCCAATCCTTCTCATTATATTTTCATAAAGCTCAAGCAATCTTCTCTTCCTATCTTTCATTGTTATTATATCTGCCTCTCCAAGAATAAGCAAGCCATGAGCAAATGGAGAAGCTAAACTAGTCTCTATTACTTCATATTTTATTTTTTTATTTTTTATAAGAGAGATTATCTCTTTTGTTCTTTTCAAATCCGCTGTATCATTCAAAATCTCGCGATAAGCTTCTTTTATTATAGGAAAATCCTTATCTATCTTTTCACAAACCCTTAGCAAAGTTTCAGAATTTCTTTGTTGCTTTGATACACTTATTTTATAACCCTTGTAATTTCTAAGAACAAGGAAGCTTCTAGAAGCGCAATGCCTAAATCTTCTTTTCATTAGTTCAGTTCTTCTTATATTCTCCTTTAAAAATTCAGCAACCTCGCAAGTAATTAATGAGTTAATAGCCTTTTCTATATTAACATTTTTATCCCTTGGTATCATTATAGAAAATCCATTATCTGTTATAATTGTTGCTACATTGCTATTAATCATATCGCTTATTATTATTGCAAGCAATCTTGATAGAGCATCATTAACCCTTCTTCCAAAGAGAGCATGAAAAACAATATGTCTCCTTCCTTGCAAATCTTGAGTTTTCTCTATTAGGATGTTCTTTCCAGGAATTTTCTTGCAGTATAGCCACTGCTCTAATAAATAGTGGTATATTGTTTTTGCAGAATTTTCGTCTATAGGATAATTTTTCAAAAGCCAAGAAATTACGTGCTCCTTTTTTTCATTTCTCGCTAAAAATCCTTTTATTTTCTCTCTAAACTTCTGTATCTCTATTGCTAAGTCAAAGCTTAAAGGCAATAGCTCAGAGAACCAATTGGGAATAGTTGGATTCGTTTCATGAGGCATTGGTTCTACAAAACATCTTAAGCCACGAGCATATCTGAAAAGATAAGGCTTTCCTCCCAACAAAAATATATCACCCTTTCTCAATCTTGCCAAAAACTCCTCCTCTATATTTCCAACATATTTTCCTTGAATAGTGTACACATCAATGCTAACCTCATCAGGAATTGCTCCTATATTTAGGAAATAAATAATTCTTGTATACTTTCCTCTTCTTCCAAAGATGTTATCAGGAGCATCGAACCATATCTTGCCGTATACAGAGCGATCCTCCAAAGAGGCATAATGGCCAGCGAGATAATGAAGTAATTTTATAAAATCCTCTTTCTCAAGATTATGATAACAATAGCTTCTTCTTATAACATCTAAGGCTTCATCAACACCCCACTTTTTCTCGAGCGCCATACCAACAACATGCTGCGCTAGAATATCTAAGGGGTTTTTAATAACCTCAAATCTATCCAAAATCTTTTCTTTTGCGCATTTTAGCATTACGCTGCATTCTACTAGGTCATCCCTATCTAAAACTATTATTCTTCCTTTTGCTATATCCTTAAATCCATGCCCACTTCTTCCGATCCTTTGCACAGCCCTTGTAACGCTTTTTGGTGAGCCGATTTGGACAACAAGATCTATGAAGCCTATATCTATTCCGAGCTCAAGCGATGTCGAAGAGATTACTGCCTTTAGCTCTCCGTTCTTCAATTTGTTTTCAACATCCAAGCGAATATCCCTAGATAAAGAGCCGTGATGAGCAGCTATTTCGCTATCGCTATAACCAAATTTTTCTTTAAGGACATGGACAATTCTTTCAGTAGCAGACCTCGTGTTTGTGAAAACAAGAGTTGTTGTGTGCGATTTTATAAGTTCGTCTAGCTTATTATATAATGCCTTGTTGCATTCCTCTGCAGAAGCTTTAAACGATGCCGGAAAAAGAGTAGTTAGGTCCATTTTCTTTTTCCATGTAACGTCAACGATATAGCAATTTCTCAATCTTCCATTCTTATTGTATCCGACAAGAAACTTTGCAGCCTCTTCAAGCGGATGCAAGGTTGCGCCTAGGCCTATTCTTATTATCTCTTTTTTTATTTTTTCTACTAATCTCTCTATTGCTAAGCTCAGCAAAACGCCACGCTTATTATTTGCAAGCTCATGAATCTCATCAACTACTATCCAACTCACATTTTGCAAATGTTGAGAAAACTTTGGGGAGTTAAGAACAATTGCTAAAGACTCTGGCGTAGTTATCAGAATATGAGGTCTTTTTCTGAGCATTTCTTGTTTTTTATGTGGCTTTACATCACCACTTCTAACAGCTACCCTTATCTCTGGTATCTCTATCCCTTTCTCTTTTGCAAGCGAATTTATTTCCTCTATTGGCACTAGCAAATTTTTTTGGATGTCATTTAGCAAAGCTTTTAAAGGGCTTACATAAATAGCATAGATGCAATTCTCCAACTTTCCTTTCTTGGCTAACACAAAAAGCTCAGAGATTAAGGCAAGAAATGCTGAGAGCGTCTTTCCTGTTCCTGTCGGCGAGGCTATTAACACATTCTTGTTTTGAGAAATTAACTTGAAAGAATATTGCTGCGGTGGTGTTAGCTCTTTAAACCTTCTTTCAAACCATTCCCTAACAATGCTATCTAAGCAAGCTAGGCTTTCTTCCCTACTAAAAGGATTTTTTACAAATTTTATTGGCATAAAAGAATTATTAAAAAATATGGTTAAAAGTTTGTATTATTTTTGAATTTGCAAATCCCATACTTTAACACATTTTTATTTTTGTTCTAATATCTTAAAAGTGTAAAAAATATTTAAATACTACTGATTAATAGTTAATTGTTATGAAAACGATAAAGGCTTGCAAAAATTTAGCAAAAGAGCTGTTTATAACTCAGCCAAGAAAAGTAATGCTAAGAATCGAAGAAAGCAAAAAGGTTTTAGAAGCTCACATAGACGATGACTGCAATGTAGCATTAACAAGAGATGAAAGAAAAAGAGTCGAAACTCTAGGGCAAGAAAGGAAAGAAATGCTTAAAGAAATATTGCAGGAATTTGAAAGAAGCGGAAAAGATGTAACAATTGATAGCAATGAAATACCCCTAAATTTTTCTGCAGGGGGATTACTTCATACAAATGGAAAAAATGTAGTTGTGTTAAAAAGAGATGAAAATGCTCCAAGCTATCCTAACTATCTAACATCATGTTGTGGTCATGCTGAGAATTTAAGAGAGGTTCTATATCCAAGAATTGTGCAAGTTAGAGAGGGATTAGAAGAAGTTTTATACATAGGTGATGAGATGCTATACGTACCAGATATTAGAAATCTCTCAAAATCGTTGGAAGGAACAAGGCATTTGTCTTTTAACGAGATAGAGAAAATAATCAGAAGAATTGCGAAGCAAATAGGATTGAAGCCAAGAAAAATAAAAAGAGTAGAAGCTGAAATAATTGATGATAAAGATAGTGTAGTAAGGGTCTTTTATAATGGAAAAAAATTTTCTGAGACTATATCTAAGTTTAATATAGATCCTGAGATTGCCGAGATAGATTTGCTTTCATTACTTTATTTAGATTTTAGTTCTGTAGATTCTATTTATGATGGAGAGCTAAATTATGAAGGAAGCCCTCTTGATAGAAAGGTTTATATTGCAACTGAGAAAATTTTAAGAACTAGCGAAGGTAAGAAAATCCCTCTTCCATATTACAAATCTGGAAAAAGATTTCCACAAGAAGATATTGAATTAAAGTATGTCCCTCAACTAAAAGAATCTCTCAGATTATTTAATTTTTAATGCAATTTTAAATAACTTTAAAACATTTAAATATGCATTATATTAAATTTAAAGAGCAGTTTTGGTTTTTTAAAAAGGTGAGGATTTTGGAAAGACCAATAGATGTATTGAACAACGCTAAAGGAAAGCGTGTATTAATAAAGTTAAAGAATGGCACAGAGATTTCAGGAATTTTGCAAGCAATGGACCTGCATCTAAACATGTGGCTGAATGATGCAGAGCAAATAACAAACAAAGAAAAGACAACCCTTGGAACAGTGTTGGTAAGGGGTGACAACATCCTTTTTGCGTCTCCTGAATAGCTTTTTCTTTTTAAGAAAAGCAAGAGAAGAGTGATTTTATGAAAGGGACACCTTCGTTTGGTAAGCATAGTAAAATAAATCATATTAGATGCAGACGATGTGGCAGGCACTCTTACAATATTAAGACTAGCATTTGTAGCGCGTGTGGCTTTGGAAGAACAAGAAAAATAAGAAATGAAAACTGGAGATGGAGAACGGTAAACAGAAAAAGAAAGCGATGAAGCTTCTCAATTACAGATATAAAATACCATAACATAGTTGCTGTTCACTTATGCTTTATTCGCCAGTAAACTACTACTTAGCTTTTGCGAGGGGCTCCCTGCTTTATACTTCTATCATCAGAGCGGAACTCAAGCCTCTTGGTTATCCTGATTACGAGAAGGTTTATGGTTAGCACAGGCATTTCTAAGAGTAATTCAGATATCCCTAGTCTATCTATTTCAATAGCGATTATGTCAAAGAGAGAGTATAAAGTTCATTTTATCCTTAGCTATCGCAAATGGGCTATTGGCAATGAAGTTAAAAAATTTAATCATATATTATTAAAAAAATTACTGGGTCCGTAGCTCAGTTTGGTAGAGCGACTGATGTCAAGTCGTGGCTCTTAACCAGCAGGTCGCGGGTTCGAATCCCGTCGGGCCCATATTACATCAGGTGAGAAATATAGAGCAAGAGATTATTGCCCCTGAGCTTATTAACAAAATTGAGAAAAAAATTGGAGGTAAAAAAGCAAAGATCTTCCTGCAGATTCCTGAGGGTTTGAAATATAAAATAATCAGTATTATTGACAAATTATCTGAATGTGGCTATGAAATTGTATTATCTGGCGAGCCATGCTATGGTGCCTGCGATATTCGCGACAAAGAGGCAGAGATGCTTGGCTGTGACCTAATATTACATATTGGACATAAAAAATTTTACAAGAAATTTAAAACAGCAATTCCTGTGATATACTTTCCTTTTGAATTAAAGGTAAAATACAACAAAGAAGAGCTTAAAAAAATACCATACAAAAGGATTGGACTTATTTCAACTGTTAATCACGCAAGTACATTAAACAATATTTATGATGATTTGAGAAGGATAGGAAAAGAGCCTTTAATAGGCGGCGAGATTCTTGGCTGTTGGACAGAAAATGCAAAAAAGATAGAAAAAAAGGCAGACTGCATATTATTTGTAGGTTCTGGGAAATTTCACATGCTTGGCATAGAAACAGAAAAGCCATTATATTATTTTGATTTAGAAAAAAATGAAATCAGAAATGAAAATATCAAGAGAAAAAAGATATTCCAATGGAGACTGGAAAAATTGAGAAACGCAAGCTCTGTCGGAGTATTGATATCTACAAAACCAGGGCAGTTTTATTCAAATTACAAAGAGGTTGAAAACAAGCTGAAGAGGATGGGCAAAAGGGTTTACATACTCGTGATGGATAGAATCGCAGACGAAAAGCTTTTGGGCATGGATATAGACTGTTTCATAAATACAGCATGCCCAAGAATAGTTGAAGATAGATTTGAAAAGCCTGTGATAAATGTGAATGACTTTGTGAACTACTTCTAAGCCTTTGCAATGGGCTTTCTGTTTCATAGTTCAATTGTTGTAGTGAAACTCAAGCCTCCCTGTTATCCTTATTACGAGCAAGTCAGGGGTTAGCACAAGTGTTTCTAAATGTATATTCAGGCAGTTCCTGCCTATAATAATATATGAAAGAATATAAAGTTATCACCTTCCCTCAGTACAAAGGGCTTCTTGGCGACGAACTTAAATATAAATATTTAAAAAGAGAAGATAATCAAGATGATAAATATCATAAAAGACGAGAATGAAAAGATGATAATAGAGAGCGATGACCTAACTGCAATAAGCTTGATAAATGAATATCTTTGGCATGTCAAAGGGGTAAGGTTTGCTGGTTTCGCAAGAGAGCATCCATTTTTGACAAAACCTAAGCTCGTAATCAATGCTGTCAATCCTAGGTTGGCAATAAATAGTGCCATAAAAAAAATACTTAAAGACATAGACGACTTGAAAGAGCAACTAAAGAAATAAAAGTTATGAGCCAATGGCACTGATAAATTTTTTTATCTCTTCTTTGATTTCATCTTTATGTGACAAGATGAAATTGTATGCCTTCTCTGTCTTTATTCCTGCATATTCCATAGCCTCCTCTTTCTGAAGGCCTGCATCTAGTGCATCTAACAAGTCCATTGCTTTCGCATAGCTTATGTCTCCCTCAGGATATCCAAACTTTTTGAAACATCTCTTTCTCCTGAACTTTGCTCTTCTGTTTAATGTCATCCGATTACACCTAATCCCATAAACATTTTCCAAGATTTTGCTTATGTCAGAAAAAGATAGTCTTGTATCGATATTTAAAGCCCTATTAATAATCTCGAGTTCATCGTTTCTAATTCTTTTTCTTTCTGCTTTTTTATTTTTATAATATAGAGGCTCTTCTTTTACTTTCTTTAAAATCCTGCTCGCGGTTGATATAGAAATTTCAAAGGGTTCACTAAGCATTTTCAATGACATTCTTTTTCCAGCCCCTTTCGCGCTATAATATCGTTCAAAGAAGTCTATTAGAGATGAAAGAGATATTGTCCTGCTAAACTTATAATAATATTCAGATGCCTTCTGAAAAGCAATATCAGACCTTTTCAAAGCTACAAGATAAATTGTTTCTGCAAGCCTTCTCATCATCTCCCTCCTCTTTTCAGCTCGTTTTGTCCTTTCTCTCTTCCACTTTTCATGCAGACCCTTTTCTTTCAGAACCTGTCTCATCCTTTCTCTGGTCTTTCCATAATATCTTCCCATCTCACCAAGCGTTGGTGCATATTCAATGAGTAATTCAAGCCCCTCATACTTATCTTTTTTACGCGGATTTCTGAATCTCACCACCAAAAATTCAGGCGATTCTAGTCCTTTGTAGCTCTGATCAATATCGATAGAGCCTTCTTGGGATAGTTCTGAATAGCTCAGCATACTCTAATGGTATTTTAAGACTTTAAATATTTTACTTATTTGACAGTAATATATACTTGAAGATGAAATTATTATGAAACCATCTTATGTTGTAAATAAAGTATTTATTAAGTCTAATCAAGCTGCAGGCTGGCCTCGATTTTTCTTCAGAAATAGAATTAGAAGCGATTTAATGATTTCAGTCTATTACTAGAATTCGTATCCATTTACTATTCCTGCTTAAATTTTAATAGAGTAGGTATTATTATAAGGAAAACACCCTTCTAATCATAGTAAGACTTAAAAGTCTTAAGTTTATTATTAATAAGTGATAGAGATGTACGAAGATTTTATTCGCAAGAATTCTAGAAATGGAGAATATGATAGAGAAAAGGGAGAGAATAGTTTGTTATCTAGTCTAACACCTGAGCCTAAGGCAACGTCTCTATTATTTATGGAAGATGGCAAATGGTATTCTACACCTCATGAGCTTTATAATGATATTCTATATGGGCTTGAAAGAGTTGGGGCAGGAGAGGAATTTCCTGTAACACCTGCTACCATTCGGAGTTATTACGAATCTACATGCAATGGAGAAAGGGTTCGTGGATCTTTGGTTAATACAGGCATTGCAGATCAAATATCTATTAGGGGATTGGGCAAAGAGGATTATGCTTATAGAATCTCAGATGCAGGTATTGAGCTAGCAAGGCCATTGATTTTAAAGGCAACTGAGTTTGTTCACAAGGCAAGAAGAAGCAATATTCCACACAGATACGATTCGATGTGGAGAATATT
>JAWCLB010000005.1:0-31144 GCA_039091735.1 Candidatus Aenigmatarchaeota archaeon
TATTTCCAATGCTGTGGAACAAGTGAGCATGGCTATCTAATACATCACTTTTATATTTGAAAAATAAGATAGCCAAATGTTGTCAGCTACTTTCTGTGCTTGGCAGTTTATTTATTGTTTAAGTGAGCATGGCTATCTAATACATCACTTTTATATTTGAAAAATAAGATAGCCAAATGTCGTTAGCTACTTTCTGCGCTTGGAACCAACTTTTTATTATAAGTAAATAATTATTGCTTGCGATTCATCTATTAGCTAGCTTATGATTTCTTGCGAGGCTTTTTAAAAAGAAGCAGAGTTGTGCTTCTCTCTAAGCTTCTAGCTATTTTAATGTTAACAAATTTGTCACAACAAGATTATTCTTTAGACTCTTCGCCAAAATCCTCAAGGTCTGTATATCCAAAAAACTTTCTCTTTGCAGAGCTAATTGTACCTGTTATTCCAAGAACCTTTATAATAACATTATTATTACCTATCTTATTTATTAATGCAAGAGCTGTTCTTACGTATTCTGTCATATCATGCCTGCATCTTATAACTCCTTGCTGGCTTCTTGTATTATACAGGTTTCTAATCACCCAGATTTCGCTTTCTGATGTTTTCAGTTCACCTAAAAACGACAGGCAAGAAAACCAAACTGCCTTTACAAGATCATTGTATTCTATTTGATTTTCTGACAAGACCTCAAATACTATATAACGTTCCTTCATTCTAAGCGTTGGTGGTAAAATCTTAGGTCTTTCCATAATAAAACACCTATTCAACTATCTTGACATCGCCTATCCTTTTTCCAGACAGCTTTTCTCTATTTATTTTGATAATATTTTCGGGTATAATCGAAAGAGAGGCTACTGCTGAGTTGATGTCTAATCCAAGCAAATGACTTAGTGATGCAAGTTCTCTTGGTGCCCTCATCTCCCATTTTGATTTAGCACCGCTTACAGTAATAATTTTTGCGTTGTATTCTTTACAAAGAGATATGTTACGCCTCAAATAAGACAACATTCTTGGTCTATTTTTTGAATTTAGCACACTATTGAAATTTATTTCAATAGCAACATTGTTTTCCATGGCAGATTTGACACAGACATGATCAAGACCAGAGTCATTTCTTCCAAGCTCAGGGTGACATAAGATATCTACTCTATTATCTTCGCATGCAGCTTTGTTGATTTCATAATTCCCGCCATAAACCATGATAAGCTCGACCTTATTTCTGTATTTTTCTATCTCATTATTGAGCTCTTCCTTGCTGTTTACCTTAATCATGGCACAAGAGATTATCTCTATCTCGTCGCTTTTAATCTCAGGATTAACAACAGCTATGCCATCGAAGCCAAGCTGTTTTGCCATCTTTATTACATCCTTGTCATTTGCCTCGATATGCAGGTCATAAAATCCCATAAAAAGTATTTTAAAAATAAGATTTTTAAAGCGATAATTGTTATTAATAGCCAAAGAGCTAATAGACAAAATTAGAAGGGTTAAAAAGACTTTGCTCATTGCATTCGTTTTATCCAAATTGAATTAGTCATTTTATCTTAACTTGATATGCTATATTTAATACTTCATTGCTGCTTTAATGAAACTTTAACAATAAAGAAACGAGGGATAATAGTTAAGCGGCACTATAAAGATTGAGTTGTTGTTTTCATAATCAAGCAAGTTATAGAGAACTACCTTTATTATCAACTCGTTGACAATATTTTCAAATTTTCTTGACTTCATGCACTCTCAGAACACGATGCGTTGAAAATTTTAATTATACCACACACCAAACAGCATTAAAAAAACTTTTTTAAACCAAGATGCAAATAGTTAATTATTATTTTATTATTCTTTGTGTTCGAAAATGAAGGGTATCGAATATATAGTTGGACTTATTTTATTGGTGCTGATAGTTGTAGTGATCAGTACTTCAGCATATTTCTTTCTTAGTAGTATGCAGGCAGAGATGCAGCTCGGTGCAAAAGAGCATGAAAAAGAGATGTTCAAACAAGCATATATGAAAATAAAAATAGATTCTCTCACACAAGAGAAAATATATCTCAGAAATTCAGGGACAAGTGAGATAAAGAATGAGCAGATTCGGGTTTATGTTAATGGCAATCCTTACAACTTTCAATTAGCTAATGACACATTGGAGCCAGGCAAAGTCTATGAACTGCAAATACAACCACCATTGAACCTTGATGAATATATCATAAAGGTGACTGCTGGATTAGGAGTAGAAGATACCGCGTATGTGAATTTTAGGGTTGCTACACCAACTACTATAATACCTGCTACAACTACTACATTAAATACACCACCATCTGTAACCCCTGTTGCCTTTAGTGAGAGCACAGCCAGCGGAAGCACCATAACTTTGCTTACGAATGCAACTGACCCTGAGCAAGGAAGCTCCAGTCTGACTGTTAGGTTATGGGTCGGCAAATGTGTTGGTACAAACTGCAGCTCATCAAGTAGTTATAATTGGTCAGTTAACGGAGAGCTTATGAGTTATTACTTTGGCTCAGAATTTAGATATAACTGGACAATCCCTTATCCTAATGGCACTGTAGTAGGAGCGACTTGCCAGGCAACAGATAACCAAGGAGCAACATCTAATTGGGGAGATTCTCTTCCTTTGTTTACTGTAGGAGAAACTACTACATCAACCACGAGTACAACTATTACCACCACAACCACTCTTGCACCAGTGACTACAACTATTTTAGTAACAACCACATCAACTACTACATCAACGACTACAACTACAATTTCTAATTGGCTTTCTCCATGGAGATACAGAATGCAGGTTACTGTTTCAAATCCTGGCTCTGCTTTAACAGATTATCAAATTAATATTACTTTAGATACAGCAAGCTTAATCTATGCTGGAAAGATGCGTAGTGATTGCGGAGATATAAGATTTGCTGATTCAGATGGAACCACATTGATAGACCACTGGCTAGAGTACGGATGCAATTATCCTTCTACTGGCATTTGGGTGGAAATCCCTGAGATTCCTTATGGAAATAAAACAATTTATGTTTATTATGGAAATCCTAATGCTAATTCAACGAGCCTGAATTGGAGTGGAAAAGCACTTTTATTAAGTAATTTTGGGTGTCCTTCAGGATGGACACGCAATTCAGACTTTGATGGAAGATTCATAAGAGGCTCAGGTACATATGGAGCATTTGGCGGAAGCGAAACCCATAGCCACATAATGAGCGGGATCACGAGCACAAGCTCTTCTATTGCATCAACGAAAGATTCTGGCACATCCTATTATGCTTTTAGCTTTCCTGATCCAATGCATGTGCATAATTATAATGTGACCACAAGTTCAGAATCAAACATACCCCCATATTTGACCCTTATTTTGTGTTCATCTTCTAATCTAATAATTCCATCTAATTTAATTACTGTTTTTGACAGCTCTACTCTTCCTTTAGGATGGACGCGCTTCTCAGATTTGGATAATAAATTTCCAAGAGTGTCTTCAACTACTGGCGAGGCTGGAGGAAGTGAAAATCACAACCACACATATTTAGGAAATACTAGTGAGCCCTCTCCTATCTTTATACTAAAGGGGCGCTACACATTCTCTTTGCCTTCAACAACACATACGCACTCGTTCACAGGCACAACAAGCTCAGCAAGTCACCTACCTCCTTATTTAAACATGGTATTTGCCCAGTCAACAACCACTGTTTATCCTACACAAGGCATGATATTGATGTTCACTTCTATGCCTCCGTTGGGTTGGACATACTTCTCAGAGCTAAACGGAAGGTTTCCAAGAGGATCTGACACCTATGGAGGTGTTGGTGGAAGCGAGACACACGTGCACAGCTATTCAAGCCAGACTAGTTTATCTTCAGGTCTTACTACTGCTTATTATGGGTACTCTTATCCATTCACCTACCCTACTACAAGCCACATTCATAATCTTACAGGAACAACAAGCTCAGCAAGTCACCTCCCTCCTTATATGACTGTTATATTTGCTAAGAGAAATGCGCCTGCGATTACAGTAGTATTAGGACAAGAGCAACAGGGATGATAAAGTTAACTAAGCTTATGATTCTATTGATAAGTTTTCAACAGAGCTTTTCGTCTAACAAAAGATTTTGAATAGATATTGCAATAGAGAAAGAGATACAGATTATTCTATAAGGCTTTGTGGCATAATATTATGATGATGTGAGAGCTATTATCCTATATGTCTTGTTGGTTGTTGCTGCACTGGTCAGGTATTGAGCACACAATGTTTATGAAATAAAGTAATTGTTTAAATTCCACCACCAAGCTTTTTAAGGGATTTGATGGCAATAAACAAGCTGAATATTTTAAAGGTTGGCGATTTAGCAGCAAACGAGAAGAACATTTTTCAGTCTTTATCGAATAAGATTAAAGGTATCAGATGCAAAAGTCGTTTAAAATATAAGAGCTTTAACTAAAATTTTATTTGGTAAACTTCTGCTCAAAGCTGGTTGTCTTTGACCAATTCAAAATCTCATTAATACAAGAAAGCATCAAAATGGGTCGAAACAAATTAAAAACAATTCTCAATACCAAAATATCTACCAAAATTAAATAAAAAACTAAATGCTAAAATAGAGTAGAGAAAATCTATTTTCTAGGCAAACAGAAAGGTGTGCACAAAAGAAGAAGCAGGTTTATGTTAAAGATGTTTTAGCGAGTTTGAAAAACGAAACTATATAGAAGGGCCCAATTGTTTATATTTTGACAATGACATTCTGTGGGCATAGCACTTATCAATTGGCTATATTAATAAATTCAAAAGTTAATAAATTCAAAGGGCCAAAAGTTTAAATTGGCTATATTAATAAATTCAAAAGTTAATAAATTCAAAGGGCCAAAAGTTTAAATAAATCGCACAGAAGAATTCTGAAATTTTAAAAGGACAATAGAAAACAATATGGGATATCTCCAAACAATTTTGTATTACATAAAAGAAAAGATTTATATGCATTGCTGGTCAATCGTGTGTTAAGGGCAAAATCACCAAAAGTATTTATATAGAAAATGCTATATAAATTTATTGACTGCAATATAACGTCACGATAATTGTTCGTAATTGATATGCTTATAGTTATAAACAAGTGAAAAAGATGTATATCAAAAAAGGGCAGATGAGCCTCGAGATTATAATA
This sequence comes from Candidatus Aenigmatarchaeota archaeon, assembly GCA_039091735.1. Classification (GTDB taxonomy): domain Archaea; phylum Aenigmatarchaeota; class Aenigmatarchaeia; order GW2011-AR5; family JAHLMP01; genus JAWCLB01. The sequence continues at coordinate 5,169 of JAWCLB010000005.1, forward strand.
GGGTTGCTGATACTTTTAGTTGTTGCTGCTGTTGTGATAAGTATGTTTCTTTCTAGATTTAAAAAATTTCCAACGACAGAGGAGTTTTTGAAGGAGCAAGAATTCACAACTTTTAAGAACAAATGTAAGCAATACTGTTCAGAATTTATGAGTACAGGCGATCTCTCGGTTGGCGCTCAATATTGCATTCATAGACTCTTCCGTGCTGGAAGCGATAAATTTGGCAATAAAGGTATGATAGATATCATAACAATAGCTGACGGATTTCCATTAACAGAAGGTCGCCCAGTGTGCGAGGATGCAATCTTCTGCTTTCATATAGAAGATTGTTCAGAATATGGTGAACCTATAAGATGGGATAACTGCAGGCAGATACTCTGTAGATACTTTTATAAAACATATAATGATGAGGCAATAGCAAGTCAAAAAGTTCTTGATGTTATACCTGATGCTGGTGGTTGCCATATTGAACCAGAAGAGAACTGGTGGCAGTTATACTTTGGAGAAAACCCTTGCAGTGGTATTAGTTAATAACGCAACTTCTCATTAAAAATCAGTTAATCCCTCAATCCTCTCATTCTTTTTCCTGCACTTGTCAGTCCTCTGAAAACCCTTTTCCTTTGATTCATTATCCAATTTATATTTTTATCAGCCTTGATAACAGAGTGGCTTGGGTCAACTAGAATAACCTCGAAATATTTATTCGCTCCGTCATCAGCAATATAATAACTATTCAAAACCTCAAGATTCGGATAATGCCTTGCTGCTCTTTCTTCTGCTATTAGCTGAAGGCTCTTTTTCGGTGTGAAGTGAACCAGACCTGCTTTCTTTGGCTTCCTACCACCGCTTGGCTTAGGCCTTCTTCTTCCGCCCTTTTTTATTCTCACCCTTACTATGACAAAACCCTGCTTAGCCTTGTAGCCAAGACTCCGTGCCCTATTTATCTTAGACGGTTTTTCAATCCTTTCTACTACCTTTGCCTTTCTCCATTTTTTAAGCATTTCTCTTTTGGGTTTATCGTACTTCATCATATTCCCTTACTTTGTAGATAAGTAATTTAAAGTTTTATTTGTGAGATTATATATTTTGGCTGATAAGGTTTTATATAATAATGGTGATGTGTTAGTATGCCAGCAATAAAAAAACCGAGGCGTGGGTCTCTTCAATATTGGCCGAGAAAAAGAGCTAAGCGAATCTATCCAAGTGTAAAATGGAAAACGATAGAAGATGCAAAGCCTGTTGGTTTTGCGTCTTATAAGGTTGGTATGACCCATGTTCAGTACATAAAAAATAATAAGCCAGTTGTTAGAGCAGTTACTATCTTGGAAGCGCCCCCATTATTTGTGTGTGGGATGAGGTTTTATAGAAAAGGAGAAAATAATAACCTCAATGCCTTTGGTGAATTCTGGGCAGAAAAGCTCCCAAAAGGTATAGAAAGAAAAATAGGGAGGCACACTCCAAAAAACCAGTTTGATTTTGAGAAAAATAAAGAGAATGTTGCCGAAATAAGATTGATAGTTTGTACACAACCAACAAAGTCAGGTATGCATAAGAAAAAGCCAGAGCTTTTTGAGCTTGGCTTGGGAAATAATCCTGAAAAGCAATATGACTATGGGAAGGGCTTAATTGGCAAGGAATTAAGTATTAAGGATGTTTTCAGACCAGGGGAGTATTGTGATGTCACATCAATTACCAAGGGATATGGGTTTACAGGTGCTGTCAAGAGATTTGGAATAAAGGTTCAGGGAAGGAAGGACGAGCAGCACCATCGCCATCCAGGTAGCATAGGCTCGACAACACCAAGAAAGGTTGATTGGAGGGTACCGATGCCTGGACAATATGGCTTTTTTCAGAGAACAGAATATAATAAAAGGATACTGATGATAGGTGATAACCCCAATAAAATAAATAAGAAGGCTGGGTTTACAGGTTATGGAATTGTTAAAGGAGATTATATCTTGTTAGACGGTTCTGTGCCAGGCCCAAGGAAAAGGCTTGTTATTATAAGTAAGCCGAGAAGAAAGGCAAAATATGAGCCAACTGAAATAAAGTATATTTCAATGTGATTTTATGAGAGATAATAATGCAAAGATATATGACATCAACGGAAGTGTGAAAGGAGAGATAAAGCTTCCTGATTTTTTTAGCACAGAGTATCGTCCAGATGTGATAAAGAAAGCGGTCTTGGCTATTCAATCTTCTAGAAGACAGCCATATGGTTCTGATGTTTTGGCAGGCAAAAGAACATCTGCTCACTATCATGGAAGGAGAAGAAGAGAAAGATGGACGATGATGGATAGGGGGATGAGCAGATTGGCAAGAATCCACGGCAAAGTTGGTTCTCTTATCTGGAGGGCAAGATTTGTTCCGCATGCAGTAAAGGGAAGAAGAGCGCATCCACCAAAAACCGAAAAGATTTGGGAAAGGAAAATAAATAAAAAAGAAATGATGCTTGCGATAAAGTCAGCGCTTGCAGCAGGTTGTAATATCAATTTGATCAAAAAAAGAGGTCACAAATTTAGTGGTGAATTGCCAATAATATTTGACACAGAGGTAGAGAGCATAAATAAGACAAGAACAATTTTCGAATTATTAAAAAAGGTTGGTCTGGAAAAAGAGATTGAAAGATGCAAGAATGTAAAGATACAAGGAGGGAAAGCCAAGCTGAGAGGAAGAAAATATAAAAAGAAGAGGGGATTGTTGATAATTGTTTCAAGGCCTTGCAATCTGGTAAAGGCGGCTGGCAATCTTCCTGGAGTTGATGTTGCTATAGCAAGCGAGATAGATGCAGAATTATTAGCTCCTGGATGCCAAGCAGGAAGATTGACAATATTCACCAAACCAGCTTTAGAGTATTTAAGCAAGGTGTTAGTATAAGATGAAAAACGATTTGATATATTATGAACTAAAAAGAATTATAGAAAGGATGAACTACGAGGCAGATGCTGTAGTTGTTGAGGGTTTAAGAGATGAGAAGGCACTAATAAGGCTTGGGTTCAAAAATAAAATCATAAAGTGTGCAATGCATGATATTGCCGAAATAGAAGGATTTACAGAAAAATGTTCATCAATTGCTATCTTAACAGATTTTGATGAGCATGGAAAAAAATTAAACCGAAGCATCTCGTCATATCTTCAATGTAGAGGAATAAAAGTTAGAGGGTTTTATAGGAAGAAGATAAGAGAAGTTTTAAAGAATAGAAATACGATTGAATCGATAAATAATCTCTGTGATGCAATATGAAAGAGGATCCATGGGATATTTTGTCATTTCCCCTTACAACTGAAAAGGCAATCTCTATGATAGAAAAGGACAATACATTGGTATTCATTGTGAGAAAGAAAGCAAACAAAATCCAGATAAAGAATGCATTTGAGAAGGCGTTTGATGTTAAGGTGAAAAGCATAAGAACCTTAATAACTCAAAAAAACATGAAAAAGGCATTTATTAAGCTTGACAAAAAATATTCAGCTGGCGAAATAGCTGTGAGGCTCGGAATAATTTAGGTGGTAGAGATGGGAAAAAGATTAAGACAGCAAAGAAGGGGCAAAGGAAGCATGGTATATAGGGCACCGAGCCATCGCTATGTTACAGATGCAAAATACAATGAAATGAAAGGTGAAGGGACAGTTATTGATATTGTGCACGACCCATCGAGATACTGCCCTGTAATGGTTGTCGATTTCTCCAATAAGAAACAGTTTTTGCTTGCTCCTTCTGGAATAAAAACCGGAGACAAAATTACCTACGGCAATGAAATTAAGATTGGGAATATAGTGCATGTCGGAGAAATACCTGAAGGCACAAAGATATGTAATATCGAGCTCACACCCAATGATGGTGGAAAACTGTGTAGATCACCAGGGACATTTGCTACAGTATTGTCTCACGAGAAAGATAAAACATCTATAATATTAAGATCAAAGATAATTAAAAAAATATCGAACAAATGCAGGGCAATGATCGGTGTTATAAGTGGTTCTGGTCATAAGGAGAGGCCATTCATGAAGGCAGGTGCCAAATTTTACGCAATGCGTGCAAAAGGAAGATATTATCCGATAGTCTCAGCAACTTCTAAAAGCGCTGTTTACCATCCTTTTGGTGGAAGCACTAAACCTGGGAAGCCTACATCTATGAAAAGAACTATGCCACCAGGCAAGAAGGTTGGGTCTATATCACCAAGGAGAACAGGGAGGAAGAAGTGATAATCTACTTGATCTAGTTATTTTTTAATTATTTTTATGTGTTAGATAGTTTCATTGTTAAGATGTCTATTTATTTTTTATATGTACTCATAAATATGATGTTTATGGAATATGTAAAAGATTTTGAATGGAAGCATGGGATTACTACATATGAGATAGTTGACCAATTCAAGTCTCTTGGATTTCAGAGCATAGAGCTTGCGAAGGCAGGGGAAATAATTTACAAAATGAAAAAGGAAAAAGTAAAGATAATTCTAACATTCACTTCAAATCTTGGTACATCTGGGCTTAGGGGGCTTTTTGCACAGTTGATAAAGCTTGGGATGGTAGACGTGCTAGTTACAACAGCAGGAGCTATAGAAGAGGATATAATGAAAGCGATTGGTGAGAAATTTTTGATTTCAAGGTTTGATGCAGACGACATAGAGCTTCATGAAAAGGGCATGAATAGGGTTGGAAATATAATAATTACAAACGACTCTTATGTTAGATTCGAAGGCTTTATGAGAAGATTGTTAGAAGAAATAACAAAAGAGAAGAAACAATTAAGTGGATTCGAGCTTTTTAAGATTATAGGAAGCAAGCTAAATGATGAAAAATCCTTTTTGTACCAGGCTTATAAGCATAATGTTCCTGTCTATTGCCCAGCTATTACCGATGGTTCAATAGGATTTCAACTCTTCTTAGCCAAGCAAGACTATAAAGATTTCATTGTTGATGTTGTAGAAGATTTTAGAGATATAACAATAAGGATGAGTTATGATGAAAAAAAGGGCCTTATAGCCCTTGGTGGAGGCACATCAAAGCACTATGCTTTGCTAAGCGCTCTTATAAGTGGTGGGTTTGATTATGCTGTTTACATAACGACTTCTTTGCATACCTCAGGTAGCATGAGTGGAGCGACAACTAAAGAAGCTAAAAGCTGGGGCAAGGTTAAGGATGATTCTGATTCTATTACAGTTATTGGCGATGCTACGATATTATTTCCATTAGCAGCCTCTTATGCTTTAGAAAAATTGTACAATGAAGGGTTAATAAAAATTTAATAAAATCTAGAAAGTAGTGGAAAGGGTGATAGGGGTGGCAAGATTTATTTTAAACAGAGGCAAAGTCTTGGAGCAATACAATACGCTTAGAAAAGTTGCTGACATAGTTGGTTATAATTTAAAGGCAAACAAAGAGGTTGGAAAAATAATTGAAAAAGAGACAAAGGCACCGCTTGTTGTTAGCTCTGAAATGGGTGTGAATGAAGTTGAAAATAAGAGCAGGATAATTTACATAATGCAGGGAGATAATGAGGAGTTCTTGAGAAATGCTATAAAATCTGGGATTAACAGTTTCATAGTTGATAATGAGAATGATATGAAAAGGCTCCTCTCTCTTGAAGAAGAGATTAATCTATTTTTGAGAATGAAAGTTAGGGAGCACACGATTTATACAGGGAAATACTATGTTTACGGGATTCACTGGCAGAGGGTCCAAGAATTATTGCCCAATCTTAAAAAGAATAGAAACATAAAAACTTTGGGAATACACTTTCATAGAAAAACTCAAAACATAGGAGAATGGTTTCTCAAGGAGGAGTTTCTCGATGTTCTGACAGAAGATGTTATAAGCTCAATAGATTTGATAAATATAGGAGGTGGAATACCAGTAGAGTATGCAAACTCAAAGCCGAATATAGAGGCAATTCTCAGCAAGATATCTGAGTTCAAGGATTTTCTCCACGAAATTGGATTGAAGCTTGCCATTGAGCCAGGAAGGTTCATCTCAGCCCCTCCAATAAAATTAGAGACTAATGTGATAAATTCATATGAAGACAGGCTTATCTTGGATTGCTCAGTATATAATACTTCAATAGATATTATTCTAATGAATGTGAAGCTCCTTGTTGAGGGTGAAAAAAATGATGGATACAAATACTTGATAAAGGGGTGCTCACCAGACTCCCTTGACATATTTCGTTACAAAGTCTTTTTTGACAATGAAAAGAGGATTGGGGATAAGATAACATTTCTAAATGCTGGTGCATATAACTTTCACACAGAGTTTAACAATTTACCAAGAATAAAGACAATTATCATTTGATTTTAGGCGCAGAGAATGTTTTTGAATTTGTCTTCTAGAAATATCAGATTTGTCTTTTCATATGGCTCCCTTCTGAGAATTCCCCTCCTTCTCATTGCCTCAATTATTCTGAATGCATTAACCTCTCCAAATTCAGAGGATAGCTTGCTTTGGGTCATTTTTCCTTTATTTTTGATTATCTTCTCTATTATCTGTTTTTCCTTGAAATTCAGCATATCCAGAAGTATTTTCGAGTTATTATATTCCTCTTCAATATTTTTGTTGTATTGCGAATTTTAGGTGAGATAAAGCTCTGCTATTGCATACTCCTTCTATTCTACATCCACAATCGTTGCAACAATTTTATACAATCGCTCTTATGAAATCCTAAAACAAGAAAATGTCAGTATTGGTAAAATGCAATTGCACATAGCATTCTGTTATATGGGCTTGCACATATAGAGTACCAAAGGATACACTAATACAACTGCCAACATAGTAATAAAAATTAATCCTTTTGTTTGCATAGCTAGTTTCACCCTTTGAGACTAACTTATAAAAGTTTATAAAAGTTTTCGAGTAATCTTATTTTACATTTAAAGCTTAGAATGTAATGCAAAAGATGATACATATGAAACTCACTTTAATGAATATCGTAAAGAAGGATAAATGGATAGCAGTATTTATATTATTATTCTTTTTGGCATCTAGCACAGCACACGCACCATTTTTTCAAGCCATAGAAAAAACTTCACAAGTTGAGGTTATTTTGTTTTATAGCAAGACCTGTCCTCATTGCGCCAAAGAAGAGCTGTTTTTGAATGAATTGGAGAAGTTATATTCGAATGTCAGTTTTGTTCGTTATTCTATAGAAGATCCAAATAATCTTAAACTCATGAAAGAATTCTGCCAAATACATAATATAGAGAGGTATTTTGGTACTGTGCCTATTACCTTTGTAAAAGAGGTAAACGAAACAAAGGGCGACTATTTTATAGGTTTTGACAGCAGTGAAGGCATAGGAAAAGATATAGAAAAGTCAATAAAAGACCATCTAGCTGGCATAAAAGAAGAAAAGAGGATCGTGATTCCAATTTTTGGTGATATTACTGATTATTCACTTCCTATGATTTCTGTATTGCTTGGGTTCTTCGATGGGTTCAATGTTTGTTCTATTGGAGCATTGATGTTAATATTAGGCATGGTGCTAGGTATTAAATCTAGAAAACTCGTCCTTATAGTGGGAGGGACATACATCTTGACAACAAGTATTGTTTATGGACTCCTGATGTTCTTCTGGTACAAGCTATTTTCAATCATTTCTAATTATCTGAGATACATAGAAATATTAATAGGAGCAATAGGGATAGTTGGCGGCATATATTTTCTAAATCAGTTCATAAAATTCAGGAAGTATGGACCTGCATGTGAGATGAAGACAGGAAAGGGGCTTCTTTACAAGTTTTCGACAAAATTTCAGAAGCTGACAGAAACGCGATTCAGTGTTGTAGTTCTTGCAATGTCTATTTTAGGATTTGCAGCGATAATCACAGCAGTTGAATTTCCATGCTCTGCTGTTATCCCTGTATTTTATACAGGAATTCTTGCAACTGAAAATCTGAAAAGCATAGAGTATATACTGTTGATGGCATTATATCTTTTCTTTTACATGTTAGATGAAATCGCAATCTTTCTTATAGCATTCTTTACCCTAAAAATTAAGTTAGCATCAAGTAAATACATTACATGGGTTACTTTAGCAACCTCTATCTTGCTGTTCATATTTGGGATATATTACTTGATATAGTTAAATAACTACGCGAAATCTTTTCAACGATTATTCATTTTTCCATTTTATCTTGTATGATGAGATTAGAATTAAAAAAATCAATAATTCTCGATTGTTGTTAAATCTCCAGTAGGCAATCCAAGTTCCCTTGCCTTTAATACCCTTCTTGCAATCTTTCCGCTCCTCGTTTTTGGAAGGCTTTTTACAAATTCTATCTCTCTAGGATATGCATGACCTGCTAACCTTCTTTTTACAAATTGTTTTATGTTCTCTTCAAGTTTTTTACTTGGCCTAAATCCGCTTTTTAAAATTATGAATGCTTTGATAATCTCTCCGCGAAGAGGGTCTGGTTTTCCTATCACGCCTGCCTCTACTACTGCAGGGTGTTCCACTAATGCTGACTCTACTTCAAAAGGCCCTATTCTTTCTCCAGATGTCTTTATAACATCATCTGCCCTTCCAACAAACCAAAAATAGCCATCTTTATCTCTAAAAGCAAGGTCGCCTGTAATATACCAACCCTTCTTAAAATAGCTATTATATTTTTTGGTGTTTTTCCATATAGCCCTCATCATTGATGGCCAACCAGGAGCTATTGCCAGATTTCCTATTTGATTGACCTTCAATTCTTTTCCTTCATCATCAACTATTGTTGCCTTTATTCCTGGAAAAGGCTTTCCCATGCTACCTAATTTGATAGGCATGCAAGGATAGTTCGCTATAAGAATTCCACCTGTTTCTGTTTGCCACCAGTTATCATGGAAAGGAAGCTTAAATGCCTTTAAACCCCATCTTATCGGCTCAGGATTAAGTGGCTCTCCAACGCTACATAAGTGCCTTAAAGAGGATAAGTCATATTTTTTGTAAATTTCACCTGCCTTTTCAAGCATCCTTATCGCAGTCGGAGCAGTATACCATACACTTACTCTATATTTTTCTATCAGAGAATACCATTTTTCAGGGTTAAACCTGCCCTCATAGACCAATGTACTCGCTCCAACAGACCATGAGCCTAGTATCTCATAAGCTATGCCAGTAACCCATCCAGGATCAGCAGTACACCAGTATACATCCTCATCCTTTAAGTCTAAAACCCATTTTGCTGTCATATGCTCTACTAAGATTGCCCTATGAGAGTGGAGCACACCCTTTGGCTTTCCTGTAGTCCCAGAGGTATATAGCATAAATGCGTAATCATCTTGTTTCGTTTTTGGTATATTGAATTTCTCTTTAGCTTTGACCATCTCCTTTTGGTAATCTATTTCCTTAAAGTTGTGCCCACTCTCAGTTTTTCCATCTGTTATAATGAGATATTTCAATTCAGGCAGTTCCTTCTCAACCTCATAAACCCTTTTTTTCAACTCAGAATCTGTTACAAGATATTTTGCTCCAGAATCTTGCAATCTATCTTTCAATCCCTCTGGACCAAAAGCAGCGAACATTGTACCTGCGATTGCACCTGTTTTCAAGATTCCTAAAAAAGAAATATATAGCTCTGGGATACGGGGCAAAAATATAAAGCAGCGATCGCCCTTTTTAATCCCAAGCCTCTTTAAAACATTTGCAAAACGGTTTGAAAGCCGCGACATCTCAAAAAAGGTATACTTTTCGCTTGTGTTATCACCCTCCCAAAATAGGGCAATCTTATTTTTTCTCCATGTCTCTACATGCTTGTCTATTGCAATATATGCTGCATTAGCCTGTTCTCGAATTATTTCCTTTTCAGCCCTTTTCCAAGAGAATTCACGATAAGCCCTCTCATAATTTTCAAGATTTGGCTTTATCCTTAATTTCTTGTTTTTTACTATTTGGGTCTTCATTTATATCTACAGATATAAGTTAATATTTATAATTATTAAGAGCTCTTATAAATTCTTTTTTAAGTTCTTCCCGCCTTTTTATTATTTTATTTATTCTTTCCTTCAATTCATCTTCCTGACCATTGAGAAAATACCACATTGAATATTCACCAAATATTTTTGGCAGCTTATACCTTCTAATCTCTAATCCCCTCTGCTCAGCAGTCAAAAACAATTCTGAGTGCTTTGGAAATGTTTTTCTCAGCTCAATCAATGGTGTTGGTCCGTTTTCATTTAAAAACATCAATAATTCTGTTAGCTTGTCTTTAGAGGGTTTTCTCCTTTGTGTTATCCAGTTATAGACAGCAGAGTAGCTAATACCGAGCCTTTTAGAAATCTCTTTTGCAGACAATCCGCTTTCATGAAGTTCCATTACTTTTTTATAGTTCTTTACGTAAAACTCCTTCCCCCTTCGCATTTGAATCAGCTGACTATTTAAAATAGTGCTTGCATATATAAATATGATGATGCTCACAACAGAGATAATAATAAGATTGCTATTATCAGTCATATTTGGTATTATCATAGGGTTTGAGAGGGAAATAGCGCATAAGCCAGCTGGTCTAAGAACATATGCACTTATCTCACTTGGTTCATGCTTATTTACATTGATCTCTATATACTATTTTCCTTTTGATCCTGCTAGAATAATTGCAGGTATGGTAGGTGGTATAGGCTTTATTGGTGCAGGAATTATGATTGCGTCAAAAAACCGCATTCGTGGAATTACAACAGCTGCAAGCTTGTGGTGCATTACTGCTGTTGGGATATCAGTAGGGGTTGGTGCATATGCTTTATCTTTTACGACAACAATTATAATTTTCATACTTCTTCAACTAAAAAAGGCTGAGAAGAAATTGAAAAAGAGATAATGGTCAGTATTTATACTCATTAATATTTTTTTTCAATATTTCTAAATCATTTCTTTTGCAATAGAATATTCTAATTTTGATATTATGAAAAACACAATCATCCATAGCTATTAGGATGAATCGAGTATCTATTTCTCTTATCAATCCTAATTCAAACCTTTATTTCTTTTTCTATATCCAAAAAATATGAGACCTCTAGGAGAAGAGCAGTAGATTTCATTATTGCATCTCAATTCTATCTCTGCTGTTTGGCAGATTTTTTTGATATTACCGACCGTGAGTCTACATGAATTTCCGTATTGAATTTCATCAAAAAACGCCTTGGCAAAATACTCTTTTCCTACCTCTTCATCTTCTTTAAATGTTCTTCCTATTTCCTCGCTTATGTCTTCTCCTTCAAAAAGCCTTTTAACCAGAGATTTATATTTTTCTTTCATTTCTATTGAATCTTTCATAATTTCAGATAAGCAGTTAGGTTTTTATATTTTTGTCTGCTTGCATATAGAGAGATAATAGAAATATTTAACCTAGATGCTTTTTGAATATTTCTCTCCCTTTCTTGTAAATCCTTCTATACTTCTTTTTTCTTTTTGACTCAAAATACTCTTGTTTTTCATCCATTGATATCAGCACCTCTTAAACATTACCAATTCCTTCATCTCGCTCGGCTTGACTATACCCTTTTCTGTAATTATTCCCTTTATGTATTTTGCAGGCGTTACATCAAATGCCGGATTTTCTGCTCCTGATTTGGGATTAGCTACCCGTCTTTGATCTATGTATAATATCTCACGTTCATCCCTATATTCTATTTGGATGTCTTCTCCTGTTTTGCATTTTGCATCAAAGCTATTGGTTGAGCTAGCTACATAAAAAGGTACACCATATTCTTTTGCTATTATAGCTTTGTCAAGCGTTCCTATTTTATTTGCCACATCACCATTCTTGGCTATTCTGTCAGCACCAACTATCACAATATCTATGTCACTCATAAAATAAGCGCTTGCGGAATCGCATATTATTTTATGTGGTATTCCCTCTCTTGAAAGCTCCCATGCAGTTATCTTTGCTCCCTGAAGCCTTGGTCTGGTTTCACTCACATAAACAAATATATCCTTAGCTTCTGTCATGTAAATTGGAGATGTTACTGTTCCCCAATCAACAGATGCTAGCCAGCCTGCATTGCAATGTGTCAAGATTTTGTAATTGTCTTTTATTAGTGTCTTTCCATATTCGCCTATTTTCCTGCAATTTTCAACAGTATTGTCCGCAAACCTTTCTGCCTCTTGAATAGCGTTTTCACGATTAGCTATAGAGAGCATGTACTCGACTGCGTATCTAAGATCTCTTGCTGTTGGTCTAGCACTTGTTATAGCCTTTTTTGCCAAATTTACATTGCCCTTGACAAAGGCTTGCGCTATGCCATAAGCAGCAGTAGCACCTATTGCAGATGCGCCTCTCACCTTCATTGTCTTTATTGCCATCACAACCTCTTTATAATTTCTTGCCTTGTAGATTTCAAACTTAAACGGCAGCTTGGTTTGATCTATCATACAGACTTTATTTTCAGAGAACCAAACGCTTCTGTACCATTTTTTACCAACTCTCATTATTTGATCACACTAATTTAATCTTTTAGAATATTTTTAGTGGTATTATTTTTAAAGGTTCCGTCTTTCTATTACCATAAACAACACATAAATGTGTAGCAGAAATCATTATCTCTTATGGCTTATTATAGTATCTTCTGTAAAGGCATATAATGCTGAATTCTTCTCAACTTTTCCCTATAGTTATATTTTTCCTCTTCTAAGAAATCCTGAAATATTAATGTAGATTTCACCAATACTCTTCAGCTCATTAATAATGGATGGGCCTTTTAGCAACACATTTCTATCTGCGATTTTTTGATTTTGCCTTCTATTTAATCTTTCTTTATTAATATCAAAAATAAACAACACCAAAAATTTTTAAGTTTTATTTTAATAAAATATTCATGATTGGAATTATTGGAGGCACGGGTGTATATGACCCAGAGCTTCTAGAAGATGCAAAACAAATAAAGGTTTTTACGCCCTATGGCCCACCTTCTGATTTGATAACAACTGGTTTTATAAAGAATAAAGAGATAGCATTTATTCCGAGGCATGGTTATAATCACACAATTCCCCCTCATCGTATAAACAACAAAGCAAACATCTGGGCATTCAAAGAGCTCGGCGCTGATAGAATATTGGCAATATGCGCTACTGGCTCATTGAAAGAAGACTACAAGCCTTGCGAGATCGTGATACCAGATCAATTTATAGACTTTGGAAAAAACGTGGAGACATTTTATGATGGTGGAAAGGTTTGTCATGTTTCAATGGCAGATCCCTTTTGCCCAGAGCTTAGAGAAATCCTAATTAATATTATAAAAAAGTTAAAGATACCTTTACATGACAAGGGGACATATTTGAGGATATCTGGACCACAGTTTTCTACAAGGGCTGCATCAAGAATGTATAAGATGTTCGCCGACTTAATAGGAATGACTGGTGTTGCAGAGGCTATTTTGTCAAGGGAGCTTGGGATATGCTTTTCTATTATATCCACAATAACCGATTATGACGTTTGGTCAAACAAACCAGTAAGCGCAGATGAGATAAAGGCTGTGATGTCTAAGAACCTAGAAAATGTTAGGAAGATAGTTGAATCTGTTATAGTGCAAATTCCAGAACAAAGGTCATGCTGTTGCAAATATTCGTTAAAGGGTGCTGAGGTATGAAAGCGTGGCAAAGAATAATAAAGGAAGAGACTGAAAAATGTAGGATTACCTATTTTCCAACAGAAGATGGGAAGGGAACATATCCTTATGTGATTACGCCCCTTGATTACAGACTTTCTTCAGATTTCTACAAAGCAGCAAAAGAAGGGATGTTAGAGATGTTGCACGATGAGATAAAGAAATCTGATGCAATAGCATTGCCAGAATCCAAGGGATTTATCTTGGCCGGCGTCTTTGCTGAAACAGGCTTAGATTTATTGATTATAAGAAAAAGGGACTACAGAATAGAAGATCAGATTGAAATAAATCAGAAAAAGGCATATGACATAGGCGGAACCAAAAAGATGTATTCTGTTGGCTTAAGAAAAGATGAGAGAGTATTGTTAGTAGATGACTTTATATCTTCTGGAGGAACTGAAATAAGCATAATAAAGGCATTTAAACCATATTGCCAAATTACTGGAATAGGCTCGTTATATGAGAGGGGTAATGGGATAGAGATGATCGAAAGGGAAACAGGATACAAGGCAAAGGGGCTAGCAAGATTGGAGATAATAGACGGTAAACCTAAGATAACCAAGTTTGGCATATGAGCACTTTCAAAAGATTTTAAATTTTTTGATCAAAAACATTTATAAGGTGATTAGCAATCTTTATCCTTAGCAGCTCTAATTCTAAATCTTTGGTAGAAAAGATTGCAAAACATACGAACCTTCCCCTCGCACAACCAATTAAAATCTTTCCTGATGGAGAAATCTATGTAAGAATAGATTTTGATTTAGGGCGTGAAGGTGTCTTTTTAATTCAATCTATGTTTCCAAACCAGAATGATGCTATAATAGAAGTACTATTGTTAACTGACACATCCATAGACCTGCGCACAAAAAGAGCCGTTGGCATTTTTCTTGTATATTCAAGGCAAGATAAAAGATTTCAAAATGGTGAAGCCCTTTCAATAAAAACCTCTGCAAGACTCTTTAAAGCTGTTAGCATTAAAGAAATAATAACAGTTGATGCACACTCTCACAGAAAACCACAAAAGCTCTTTTTTGGAATTTCTTGTACAAATATCTCAGCAGGAAAGTTGTATTGACATGGCTGACCACAAACTTTGGAATTGGGAGACAATCAAAAAGAATAGAAATGCGAGCAACTTGTTTATAAATTTAATTTAAGCAGATAAGAGAAAATGAATGAAATAAAAGGCAACATAGTAGATGTCGTCAATGAAAGAATATTTTCTGGCATCATAAAGATAAAGGATAGAAAAATAAAGGAGATTAAGAGAACAGAAGATAGCTTTGAACATTTTATCATACCAGGATTAGTAGATGCACACATCCACATAGAAAGCTCTATGCTCTCGCCAATAAGATTTGCAGAAGCTGTCTTGCCTCATGGAACAGTTGCTGTTGTTTCTGATCCTCATGAGATTGCGAATGTTCTTGGCATTAAAGGAGTGCTCTATATGATAGCAGAAGCAGAGAAGACACCGCTAAAGGCATTTTTCACAGCACCTTCTTGTGTTCCAGCAACCAAATTTGAAACCTCTGGCGCGGTTTTGGGAGCAAGAGAAATAGAGAGGCTTATGAAGCATGATAAAATAGTGGCTCTCGGAGAGGTGATGAACTTTCCTGGTGTAATTAATAGAAGCGAAGAAGTCATGAAAAAGATAGAAATTGCTAAAAAATATGGAAAGCCAATAGACGGGCACTGTCCAGGATTATCTGGAAATGACTTGAAAAAATATGTTAGCGCTGGTATTACTACAGACCATGAGTGCACAACTCTAGAAGAAGCGAGGGAAAAGGCAAAATTAGGAATGAAGATTATGATAAGGGAAGGGAGCTCTGCAAAGAATATGAAAGCTTTGGTCGGGCTTGCAAAAGAGGGATATGAATGCTTCTTAGTAAGCGACGACAAGCATACGAATGACTTGATTAATGGTCATGTTAACCTGCTTTTGAGAAGGGCTGTTTCCCTTGGCTTAGAACCGATTAAAGCGATAAAAGCCGTTACCCTAAATCCTATTGAGCATTACAACCTTTTAGTAGGATTGTTAAGGGTTAATGACCCTGCTGATTTTGTCGTAATCGATAATCTAAATGATTTCAATGTAATTGAAACATGGGTTAATGGCAGGCTTGTAGCCAAGAATGGTAAATGCCTATTCAAGGCAAAGCCAAGAAAATTGAAAAGCACAATGAGACTAAGAAAAATGCACGCAAAAGACTTTGAAATCTTTTCAAGAAGAAAAAGGGTTAGAGTAATAAAAATCGTGAAAGATCAGATTGTCACGAAAGCAACCACAGCTCTTCTAAAAACAAGAAATAATTTATTGAAAACTGACATAAAAAGGGATATACTGAAAATAGCTGTAGTAGAAAGATATGGACACAATCGCATTGCCCTTGGCTTTGTCAAGGGCTTTTCGCTAAAATCAGGTGCAATAGCAAGCAGCGTTGCTCACGACTCTCATAATATCATAGTTGTAGGAGAAAAAGAGGATGACATGGCTATTGCTGTGAATCAGGTAAAAAGAATGAAAGGTGGTCTTGTTTGTGTGAAAAATGGAAGAGTAATAAGCATTGTAGAATTGCCAATAGCAGGTCTTATGAGCAATCAAAATGCTAAGAATCTCAGCAAGAAGCTTGAAAGAATTCATGAGTCAGCAAGGAGTATAGGGTGTAAGCTAAAGTCACCTTTTATGACGCTATCGTTTTTGGCACTCTTGGTTATACCTGAATTAAAGATAAGCGACTATGGCCTATTTGACGTAAATAAGTTTGGACTTGTTGATTTAGTGGTTTAGATCTTTTTGAGTAATGGAGGATTGTTTAATGCCTCTGAATTTCATTAAATTAATGTCCTAAATCAGTAGTGACAAATTGAAAGATTTAAAAGTTTTAGAAATATAGATATAGCAAGACGATAAAATGGAAAGCAAAGAAGTAGATCTAGAGAATTGCTAAATCAATTGTATTCAGATGATGCCAAAGCTATTTTAATATCGAGGTTGCTTAGAAAAGGTAAAGAGGTTCCACAAGAGTATGTTCAACAAGCAATTAGAGTTCATGTAGGAGCAGACAGGTTTAGAGATGCTGCTGAACTTGCAGAGAAGGCAGGGATGAAAGGTAAGGCTCAAGAATTATATGCAAGGGCAGTTAAAAAATACGAAGAAGAAGGATTGTATGAAGATGCTGCTGAAGTTGCAGAAAGGGTAGGGATGTTAGAGAAGGCAGGAAGGAGAGAAAGTGCAAAGCTTTATAGAAGCATTGAAAAATTACTAGAATAATTACCCGCCTTATTGAGATGACAGCTTCTTTTAGCCTGATTATACGCTGCTTTTTAAAGAAATGTTAAAAGGTTTTTTAAAGTATTTGACACAAATTCATATCATGAACGTATTAGATATTCTAGCCAAGGTTAAAAGAATGCCACAGGTTGTTTTGCCTAAGGACGCTGCATTAATCGTTGCCTACACAGGCGTTTCTCCTGGATGGGACGTTTTAGATGCTGGCACAGGCTCAGCTTTCCTTTCTATATTTTTAGCAAACTTGGTAAAGCCAGGAAAGGTTGTGAGCTATGAAAAGAATAAGCAATATGCTGAAAACGCACTAAGGCATGCAAAAGAATTTGAGATAAGAAATTTGGAGATAATAAACCAAGATATACTAAAAGCTGATATAAAAGAAAAATTCGATTTAATAACCCTTGACATGAAGGGCGCAAATGCTGCTGTAAAAAAATTAGATAAGAACCTAAAAGCATGCGGATATTTTGCAGTTTACTCACCTCATATAGAGCAAGTCAAGCTTGTGCGAAGCGCTCTTGAAAATCTGGATTATAAGGTTATTACACTGGAAAACATAGTAAGAGAGTGGAAGGTAACCTCAAAGTTCACTCATCCGCTCCCAACAGGTATTATCCATACAGGGTTCATAACAATAGGAAGAAAGCCTAAAGCATAGGCAGACTCTTTCGTGTCTATGCCTAGCTCGTATCTGCTGGCTGTAGATTAAAGAAAAATGTCATCTAATCTATAATGCAACATAATATCTAACATATCAACTATAGGTTGTTTGCTATTTTCAAGACATTCTGATATTCTATATCCAATATTCCATGCATCATCTAGAATATTTTTTATCTTGTCTTTATGCTGGCCATAAACCTCTGAAATACCAAAAGTAAAGATAGGCATTACCTTTTTTCTTCTTGACCTAAATATCAAACTAAATATATCTATTGTAGCCTTATAAACACTAACCGAAAGCTCATTATCAAGCGATTTTATATTGTCTAAAAGGGACTCCAACTCCAGTTTCAGCTCTTTTAAATTATTATATTGCATCATTCCAATCAACAAGACTTTATATTGTTCAATTCTTTAAGCAAAGCCTTAGCGTCTATTCCATAAATTTTGGCAACCTCGCCTATTTTAAGCTTCTTGATTTCGTATGCTGCCATAGGGCAGTGAAGACATGGAAGATTGTACTTCAGAAGAATCTTATATGTGTCATGATGCTTAAGGATTTCCTCTAATGTTGTACTTTCTGTGAATTTCATTTGACCTCACCATTTACCCAACTCAAAAATTTTTCATAACCCTTTTCTACATTCAAAACCAGTATTGCTGGAATATCGTATGAATGTAGCTCTTTTATTCTTTTTATAGCATTATTTACCGCAGATGATTTTGTTTTTATGAACATTGCAACTTCATACGACTCATTAATCTTTTTATCCCATCTATATATCGAGCTTATGTTAAATATGTTTGCACATGCTGCTAATCTCTCATCAATTAAAGTCATGGCTATCTTTTTGGCTTCTTTTTCATTTCTTGTTGTGGTATATATTATCTTCACGTTGAATCTCCACAAATTTTTTATATTTTCTTTCTATCATCTCAAGCTCTTTTTTGGTTTTGAGATGAAGCTTCTTCAGCTTTTCGGGGATTGACAATTTATTCTTTGAGAGGTAATCATAAATAGCTTCACTAAGGGCTTCTGTCGCAAGCAGAGAGCAGTGAATTTTGGCAGGCGGCAGCCCTCCCAAAGAGTTGGCAATATCATCTTTTGATATCCTTAGGGCATCATCAATGCTTTTGCCTTTGACCATGTCTGTTATTATGCTGCTTGTTGATATTGCTGCTGCACAACCAAGTGTCTTGAACTTTATGTCTTTTATCTTGTTGTCCTTGACTTTTATGTACAGCCTCATTATATCTCCGCATAAAATGTTTCCAACCTCACCAACTCCGTCAGCATCCTTTATTTCACCCATGTTGTGTGGGTGCAAAAAATGCTCTATTACTTTTTCAGTGTACATATTAATCATCTAAATGGGCTTATCTCTCTTAGTGCCTTAACAGAGTCTTCTAAAGCCTCTATGGTATATTCTATTTCTTCTTTCTTATTTTCTCTTCCTATACTAAACCTTATGCTTCCGTGAGCATCTTCTGGCTTCAAGCCAATAGCCAAAAGCACATGACTTGGCTCTAAGGATTTTGATGAACATGCTGAACCTGTGCTTACTGCTATGCCTTTTGAATCCAAACGAAGTATCAGTGCCTCGCCTTCTATATATTTGAAAGAGAAGTTCGCATTATTACAAAGTCTCCTCTTTCCTGATTCAGGTCCGTTTAGTCTAGAATCTTTTATCTCTAATGCTCCCTTGATGAGCATATCCCTTAACATAGCCATGTATTCAATATCATCCTCTCTTGCAATCTCAACAGCCTTTGCAAATCCTACAGCTCCTGCCACATTCTCTGTCCCGCTTCTTAGACCAAATTCGTGGCCTCCCCCATGAAGCAAAGGATCTATTTTAACACCCTTCCTAATAATAAGAGCACCTATACCCTTAGGTCCATATATCTTATGAGCATTTATCGTGAGCAAATCTATATTATTTTTCTCCAAGTCTATTGGAACCTTTGTAAAGCTTTGGCATGCATCTGTATGAAAATATACCCCATGCTCAGAGCAAACCTCGCCTATCTTATCAATGTCTTGAATTGTTCCTATCTCATTGTTCCCGTGTATTATGGATACTAAGATTGTATCTTCTCTTATCGATTTCTCGAGCTCATTTATGTTAATAAAACCTTCTCTATCGACAGGCAAGTATGTAATCTTAAACCCCTGCTTCTCAAGCCATTTGGTAGCATTTAGTACGCAGTCATGCTCTATCGCACTTGTAATTATGTGTTTGCCCTTTTTTCTGCCTGCAAACGCAACACCCTTTATTGCGAGGTTGTTCGATTCTGTACCACCTGATGTGAAAATAAGTTCATGGTTTTTTGCATGAACACTTCTTTTTATTATTTCTCTTGATTTTTCCAACGCTTCTCTTGCTTCCCTTCCCCATGAATGTAGGCTGGATGCATTGCCAAACTTTTCAGCAAAAAATGGCATCATGGCTTCCAAAACCTCTTTTGCAATCGGTGTTGTGGCAGCATGATCCAAATATATTCTTCTCATGTTAATCGCTTATTTGCATTTTTGCATTCATTAAGAATACAACAAAGCCTACAAATCTCAAAAATTACAATATCCGCTCTCTTTGTGTTTGCTATCTTTATTGCAGATTTTTCAATCTCATCTCTAAATCTTTTGTTGAATTTTAAGTTAGCGCCTCTTTTTGACTTAAGGTATTGAGAGATGGCAGCCTCTGTTATCCCAAAACTTTTAGCGATCTCCTTTCTCTTTATCTTTCTCTTTACCATTGCCTTTACAAGCTCTCTTCTTAGAGATGGTAAAAGCTCCCAGACAGCAAGCTCGCATGGTGCCTTAATCATATATTAACAATTGTTAATATATGCTTAAAAAGGTTTATTTTTATTGATTTTTAATTAGAATCTTCTTTATCCTTTGTTTCTTTTATTAGTATGAAGTCCTTGGTTTCTATGATTGATTGCTGAATTTTTCTATAATCTTCTCCACTCCTTCCTAGTCTATCTTCACAATAGGCATTTATCTCCAACAAATCAGACAATCTCTTGCTTTTCATCAAATATTTCCCTATCTCATCTCCAATGGATCGCGCTGTTTCTAAGGCATCTTTGATTTCATTGTATTCTTGCTCTCTCGAAAAGATGCTATATATATAATTATAATCTATTTCTACTACTCTTGCATGCATTCTATCTCCAATCGCATAATTAATTATGGCCATTACAGAATCAAAAAAATTCTCCCTGTTTTCTCTATTCAAACACCCTCCTAAGTATCTTACCTTGTCAAAAAATGGTTTCAACAGCCCTTCCTTAATCCCTTTCAAATCCCCCATAAAATCACTTTAATATCTTGCAAGATTCAACATTATCTTTAATCAACATGTTTGGCCCAATAATACAATCATAACCAATAAGTACACCTGGCATTATGCTTACCCTCACGCCTATTTTGGTATTCTCTCCAATAACAGCTCCAAATGACTTTAAACCCGTTTTAATTTTTTCTCTACCAACAAACGTAGATATCTCTTCTCTATCTAATCTGACATTTGCTGTTATTATTCCGGCACCAATCATACAGCCCCTTCCGATTATAGAATCTCCGATGTAGCCAGAATGAGCATGAACATTATCTTGAATTATGCTTCTTGTAACCTCACAATTTGCTCCTATTACAACATTATCTTCTATGTTTGTATAATCCCTTATGAGTGTATTGTTTCCTATAACGCAATTGTTTCCAATATAGCATGGTCCCCTTATTACAGCATTCTCATAAATCTTTGTGTTCTTGCCTATGTGTATATTCCCATCTATAGTAACATTCTTTGCTATTTTGACAGATTTTGCTATTTTGGGTTTTAGCGTGCCTAGCAATAGCCTGGAAAAAGAGAAAACATCCCATGAATATTTTAAG
Source organism: Candidatus Aenigmatarchaeota archaeon (assembly GCA_039091735.1). Classification (GTDB taxonomy): domain Archaea; phylum Aenigmatarchaeota; class Aenigmatarchaeia; order GW2011-AR5; family JAHLMP01; genus JAWCLB01. Next base: position 26,609 of record JAWCLB010000005.1, read on the forward strand.
CTATAATTCTCCTTGTCAGAGATTACAATTCTGACATCATTCTCTTTCATGTACAGCTTGAGTGCGTCCTCAAAGAAATATTCATGCCTCTTTACACTTCTAAGATACTTAAAGATATCTTTTGAAAGAAGATATACACCAACTATTTTTATACCTGATTTTATGTTTTTCGGTTTTTCAATTAAGTTTTTTGCCTTATCTCCATCCACTTCTAAGATTCCATAAAGCCACGGCTTATTAGTTTCAGCAGCAGCCAAGACCATCTTGGAACTCGTGTTTTTTGCCTTTTTGACCATCTCTTTTACAAAAACACCAGAATCTATCCTGTCTGCATTCACGACAAAAAACTCATCTCCAACTATATCTTCAGCACAAAGGATTGCATCTCCCATACCAAGCGGTTTTTCCTGCACTATGTATCTTACGCCCTGATAATTACCCAATTCTTTTTCAATCTCCTTGCCTTTGTCTTGAACAATAATAATATTTCTGATTCCTGCCTTCTTCAAACTTTCGATAGTATAACATAATATTGGCTTGCCTGCTATTTTCATTAATGACTTATGTCTTTTGTTCAATGGCCAAAACCTCGAGGATTTACCTGCTGCTAATACTATTGCGCCTTGCATAATTTTTATAAATCAAAGAAGCTTTTTAACCTTGCGTTTGTTAATTTTATACATGATTATAGGATGCTCAACGCTCTATGGATTATTGACCAATACTATTGATGAGATTCTCAAGAATTTTCATGACAACAATATAAGTGCAGTTGAGCTTGTCTACGAATATCCTCATATCTATTCTAAAGAGGAGATAAAGGCAATAAAGGGGTTTGATTTTGACTACAGCATGCATTGTCCATTTATTTATCTTGTTTTTACGCATCCGAATCCTGCCATAAGAAAGGTGATCATAAGGATGATAGAAAAATCGCTTGATGCTGGAAGAAAGATAGGCATAAAAGAGTATGTAATTCATGGAGGCTTAGTTCCAATGCCTTACAAGAGGCTAATAGGCGGAAAGCCACACACATATTTTTTGGATCTATGGATTAATGAGATAAGACCTATAATCAAGAAAGCACGTGATTATGGCATAAGAATTTTGGCAGAGAATCTGAGCCCGAGAGAGATTTTCGGCAATCCAGACGATTACGAATACATAAAGAATAAAGTTCCAGAGCTTGGTTTTTGCTTTGATATTGCGCATGCTGTTGTATACGGTAACATAGAAAGATGGTTAAGTTACAAAACAAATTATATACATATTACAGATAATAATCTGACAGAAGACCAACACTTAGCAGTTGGTGATGGCAAGATAAAATTCAATGAAATACTTCCAAAATTGTCAAAGAACATCAAAATTATAGCAGAGCCACTAAGCTTTGAGGATTGTATCTTATCTGTGGAGAGGATAAAGAAGATGTTCTGTTAATTTTTATAAGATAATCAAATCCTATTAGAATATCGCATTATCAGCCTTGCTAACAATATGGCGAGTATCGACCCTATTATTCCGATTGCTAAAAGAACAAGCCATTCATATATGCCCAAAGGAACTATGTGAAAATAAATGTTCATTGGTGAGTAGACAATAATCAACTGCAATAAAAGTGAAATAGCTAAGGCAAGCAACAACCATTTGTTGGCGAAATAGCTGATCCTTTCCTGATATCTTATAATACCTATTCTTAAAAACTCGAACAAAACAAAGCCTGTAAACAGCGCTGTTCTTGCCTTTTCTATTCCAAGTGGCAGCGTTAGGAAAAATACAAAAAACAACATAGCTATAAGCTCGGTTCCTAAAGCAAAAATCGTTAACCACATGCTCTTGTTCATTATTGTTTCGCCCTTCTTTCGCGGAGGCCTTATCATAATGTCTGGCCTTGCTGGATCAATCCCAAGAGCCAAGGCAGGAAATCCATCTGTAAGCAGATTAATCCAAAGGATTTGTACAGGCAATAATATCGGTTCTCTGAGCGCTATAAACATTGTTGCCAAAAGCAGCACACCAATCTCTCCAAAATTGCAGACAAAAAGATAGCTGACAAATTTATGGATATTATCAAAAATTCTTCTCCCTTCTCTTATTGCATCTCTTATGGTTGCAAAGTTATCATCAAGCAAGATTATGTCGCTCGTCTCTTTTGCGACCTCTGCACCCCTTATTCCCATAGCTATTCCGATATCAGCCTTTTTTAAAGCCAAGCAATCATTAACACCATCGCCCGTCATTGCTACCCTGTTTTTTCTTTTCAGTATTTTCAATACCCTTAGCTTATGAATAGGTGAGACCCTTGCAAAGATGTTCAATCCAGAATCTAACTTATCAGACAATTGTTTGTCAGTCATTTTGTCCAAATCCTTGGCTTCTAAAACTCCATTGCTATTCAAGCCTATCTCACTTGCTACTGCCTTTGCTGTCAGCGGATTATCACCTGTTATCATAATTACCCTTATTCCAGCAGATGCACAATCCCTTAATGCTTGTTTGACCTCTTTTCTGGGAGAATCTAACAATGCCTCTAGTCCAAGCCATATCAAATTTTTCTCCTTGTTTGAATTAGGTTTAAATGCAAAGCCCATAACTCTTAGGCCCTGGGATGCGAAGTTTTCGTTTTGTTTAAGAATTGCTTTCTTCAAGGATTTAGTAAGCCTTTTTGCCTTTTTATTGTGATAGATTTTATTGCATTTTTCTATGAGAATCTCTGGAGCGCCCTTTGAATATATTATTTTTTGTTTTTTGTGCCTGTATATGACACTCATTATCTTTCTTTTCGACGTAAATGGTATTTCACCTATCTTGTGATATTCTTTCTCTAATTTTTCTTTTACTACACCAAATCTTTCTGACATTTTCCTAATAGCTATCTCTGTGTGATCACCCATGTATATTTTTTTCTTTTTATCATATCCTATCTTAGAGTTGTTGCAGAGTGCACCGCATATTAGAATAGGCTTTATCTCTTTCCTTTTGGCTCTTTCAATGTCTATGACATTATTGTTGAAAAATAACTTTACCACGTTCATCTCACCCTTTGTGATTGTCCCTGTTTTGTCTGTGCAGATTACATCCACTGTTCCCAATGATTCTATGGCCGATAGCCTTCTTGTCAGAGCATTCTTATTAACCATTGCTCTTGCTCCGATAGCAAGGGTCAACACAACCACTGCTGGCAGTCCTTCTGGAACAGCAGCAACTGCCAAAGAGATTGCTGTGAGCATGGACTTGTATAGCCCATATTTAAATAAGCTAAAGAAGCAAATCATGATTGTAATGAATATTACAAACCAAAAGATTTTCCTACCAAAAACCTCCATTTCACTTTGGAATTGTGTTTTCTCCTCTTTTATCTCTTGAAGCCTGCTTGCTATTTTCCCTATTTCTGTTCTCATTCCTGTGCGTGTTACTAAGGCAATAGCATTTCCGACAGTAACAGCGGTATTCATAAATATCTCATCGTCATTCTTTTTTTCAGCCTCTTCTGATTCACCTGTCAATATTGATTCATCGACCTTCAGGTTATATGAGTCTATTATCTTGGCATCAGCCGGAACTATGTCTCCAGATTCTAGCATTATCACATCTCCTGGAACAAGCTCTGTTGCGAGGATTTCCCTCTTTTTTCCATCTCTAATTACTCTTGCTTTTGGCATTGCCACTTTTTTCAGAGCCTCTATAGATTTTTCTGCTTTATATTCTTGAAAGAAACCAGATATGCCTGCGATGAATACTATGACAAGGATTAATAATGTATCGATAAAATTTGATTCTTGACTTGAGAGGAGGCCAACAAGATACGATACAATAGCAGCGAAAATCAGAAGTATGATAAGCGGCGAGGTGAATTGAGAGATAAATATCTTGTATGGATCAATTCTCTTTGTTTCTTTAAGCTGGTTTTTTCCGTATTTCTTTAATCTTGCCTTTGCCTCTTTTTCAGAAAGGCCATCAATCATAGATTAATTATTTAGGTAGATATAATAAAAAGTTATTTAGAAGGACTTATAACAATTCCGCCAACACCTGCCTGCGCAAATTGGTGAATTAAACTAGCAATCGTGTTTGCGATATTCTGGATTTCGTCTATTCTTATTCTCTTTTCATTTGGCTCAAGAATTTCTATTGCACTTGGTCCATATGCTATTATAATATTTATCAGTGTGAACAGGTCCTTCACCAAAAGTTTGACCTCAACAACCTGAGAGTATGCCTCTTGAACATTTTTCGGCGGGTTTTTGACCTTTTCAACAGATTTGAAATCCTTCTCAAGAACAAGCACATTTTTTGCTTTAGATAGGTTTTCAACGTGTTCTTTCAATACCTTCTCGGTAAATTCCTTGTTAGTTGCCATCAATTCTATGGCAAACCATACCTTGAGCCATCCTTGACTCAGCTTCTCCTCTGTTCCCATAATATCTAATCGAAAGAAACATTTTAAAGTATTAGTTATTTCATAAGCCTATTATCTATTCTTCCTGAATTTCCACCATTCGGGCAGATTTTATAAATACATATACGACTTTGTAG
>JAWCLB010000006.1:0-26359 GCA_039091735.1 Candidatus Aenigmatarchaeota archaeon
TCACCAATTGCAGGATTGGCTATAAAATAAATAAGATAGACTTCAGTTTTGATATAAGACGAGTAGAAAACAAGGTTGATTTAGATGGGGGCAATTTCTTTAAAATAATAGGAATGGATTTAACATCATTTAATCTTAGAATAACCTGAACGCTTTTTTAATGAGGCTAATAACATCTTTCCCTATTCCTATAATGAGCTCATTGATGATTTGATAAAAATATTTTCTGTATTTAAAACAAATCATTTTTCGATGCTAATTATGACTCTATAAGATTATTCGTTTTAATTATTAGACATGAAAAATTGGAATTAATTGAGTCTGAATACCTATGCTAATTGTTAGAAACTCTTTTATATATCCAACAAATAAAATATGATTCTTCAAGTTGTTAAGCACACTAAAAAGAATAGAAAGGTAAAGGCAATAATCTTATTTGGCTCGCATGCAAAAGGAAAGGCAACACCAATAAGCGATGTCGATATTTGTATTATTGGCAATAAACTTTCTGAAATGGAAAAAAGCAAATTAGAGGCATTAGGCAATGAGAAGATGCAAATAAATTTTTTTGATGAATTACCATTACCAGTTTAGGGTTTTTAAAGAAGGAAAGATTATTTTTCTGTGGGATGAAAAATTTTTTAACTCATTGAAAGCAGAAACTATATCAAGGTTTTTAGATTTTAAACCTATAATTGAGAGATACTTCAAAAAGGTTTATGGTTGGAAATATGAAATTTGATAAAGTTAAAGTAGGTAAAATTTTGTCTCGCGTTTGTTTTTAAAATAATATTCAAGAAGATGTATTACAGATGTTACTTTTGTCATATTTCAATCCCCTCTTTCAAAGCCTCGCTCACAATTGAAACCTCTTTTTTGAATTTATTAAACTCTTCCGGTGTGTAGCAGAGGAAATCAACAGGCTTTCCAATCTTTTGTTTAACATGCCATTTTATCCACAGTCCTTTGCTTCTTTCAAACACATTTTTTCCTTTAAACTTCTTATCAGCTATCACTAGATCAACATCAGAATTTTCATCAAAGTCCCCCCTTGCATAAGAACCAAAAAGTATAACCTTCTCAAATTTATTTGCCTTTTTAAATTCTCTTATTTTTTCGATCAATTTTTTTATTTCTTCAGATTTTCTTTTGCCCATTCTACCACCTTCTTAGCCTTCTCCAAAGCATCAGCTGCTATGTCCTCTGTATATTCAGTTTCTGTAGGATATCTTGTCTCTATGTAATGTTTATTTAGAATTTCACACATTTCCATGAGGTTTTTATTCGCTTTTAGTTTTTCCAACATTGCTACCAAGTCATGAGTTTTCCACAATCTCTTAAATCTAAAAATATACAAGGCTTTTAAACTTTTTTCCGCAGCTTGATGGGCATGAAATGCACAATCTTCGAAATCTCCATTGATGAGGCACACTTCACATCGCTTTAAATCTTTTTCAGCCTTCTCTAACCATTTTTTTATTTCTTTCATTCTATCACATTCATAAACTCAAACCCTAAACCTTTCTCCGAACACACAATTCCAAGCTCTAATGTTTTTTCTGCTCTCTATTTAAATAGCTGAATATAAATTTTCATATACTCCCAAGATTTTATATTCCTTTTAATAATTATATGATTGCAAACTTCCTTTTAAATTGCTTAAATGAAGGAAGGATAAATTTTATATTTGTTCTATGCTTCTATTTTCGATTGTAAATTGTACAATAGATAGGAAATGAGATAGTAAGCAACATTAGAGCAGAGATGCCACAATCATATAAAGACATTTTTGAGATTCTTAGAAAAAATAAAATAATAAGCGAGAAAGACAAAAATGATTTAATATATTTAGTTAGGATAAGGAATGCAATTGTCTATAGATACTTTACTATAACACTAGAGAAACTTTTTACTGGAATAAAAAAATTGAAGGTTGTAAAAAAGCTCGATAAAATTAGTTAGAGGCATTTGAATTGAATTCTTTTTAACCTTAATATCTAATTGATTGTATTACAGATGTAATTTTCTTGTATTACCCACTTGAGTATAGAAATCAATATAAATAGGATTTTCTAAATTACAATTGTAGTTTATTTGTAATTCGATTGTAATGTTATTGGTTTACAGGATGTTTCGTGAAAATGAAAGGTATATCATACTCTTCTAAAAAAGAGAGCGCCGAGGAGGGGCGCTATAACAAGGCATCTGTTGGAGAGCCTTGGCCCTCTTTCGAAAAGGGTTAAATACCCAAAGAGTGAAGGTGCATGAATGAGAAAGATATTTGAATTTTTTATGGCTTTGCTTCTTGTTTCTTCGTTAGCTTTAGCAGATAACATACCTTACGTAGATTCGAAGTGGGAAGTTGTAAATAATCAAATAGTCACAAAAGCATTTTCAGATATTCATGGAAGCGAAATAAGAGTTTGTGCTTTGGTTTGTGATCCAGACGATGTTGCAAATTTAAATAACGCAGTTGTAAAAGCAAGAGTTTTCTATCCAAATGGGACATCTTTTCTTCTGAAAGCATTAGGACAAACAACCACAGGAGAATGTATAAAACCAAATCCGAACGAAGCCAAGTGTAGAATTTACACCACAACTTTTACAATTTATCCAGAAAATCCAATAGGATATTATATAACAATAGTTTTTGTGGAGTATTCCTCAGCACAATTGAACGCAACGCAATCAATTATCAATGGAGCAAATAGATTAATAAATAATCAGAACTCAGATGGAGGATGGGGATGGCCTAAAGGAAGCCCTTCTTGCACAAATTTGGCAGGAGTAACATCAATGGGATTATACTATGCCTACAAGATTACAGAAGATGAAGATTACATGGAAGCAATGGAAAAGTCTTTACAGTATATAAAGACACACGCACCAACATATGATGCAAGCTGCGCTGAGACAGGACCTACTTGTTATCCTCCTGACCAGGAAAGTAATCGTGGGTCTGACAGCAACAAGGACATATTATTCTTAGCACATCTTGCATTATTGAAAAACGATGATATGATAGCAAATCTAGCAAAGGCTAGATATGAAGGAAAAAGGAATTGCTTCAATCCTACAGACCCAATAAAAGGAGCCAAAGCAATCGCTAATGAAATATTTGTTATAAGACAATCTCAAGGATACAAAGCACTTGGTCTTTGGGATGTAGGAGACTGGGTAATAGCACTTTACAAGCTAAGCGAATATCCGGGAATAGATTATAGATTAGAAGCAGATGCAATGGCAGAATTGATGAAAAAGAAAATAGATGAAGGATATTTCAATATAAGCGATAATACAATAGATTATTACTACCTTGGACTTGTAGGAATAATAGAAGCTCTAAAAATCACGGGAAAGTATCCTACTCTACTAAGCACAACAAAGGAAAAATTGATTAATGGACAAAGAGCAGGATGGTGGTGGCCAACTGATGAAAGTAATCCAAATACACCAGATGCTCAAACAACAGCATATGCAAAAATGGTTCTGGAGATGTTAGAAGAAGATGAAAGAGCAGCAAAGGCAGCAACATGGCTCATAGTTAATCAAACAACAGAAGGGTGGTTTGACATAGAAGAATATGATGAAGTGACAAGCGAAGGAGTTTGGGCGATTGCAAGAGATGTTTCAAAGCAAAATAGGTTTAAGCATTTAGGAATAGATTTTGAAAAATTGAGAACAAAGATTGAAAATATTCAAAATAGAATAAATACGATTGAACAGAAGATTGAGGAACTTGAAGAAAACACACAAGAAATCGATAATTGGAAAACAAAAATAGAAAATGAAATCCGAGGTATCTGGAACAAGCTTGAAATCATACAAAACTTTATACAAAAAGTTTTGAGTTGCTCAATGTCATCTTTCAATCCATTTTATCAGTGTCTAAATGAACAAGCACCAGAACCATGGGAACAGCATTGTGGTAATGGAGTTTGTGAATGGGAAAAGGGAGAAACACCAACAAGCTGCGAAGCAGATTGTGAACCAGAAGTAACGCATGACGGAACAACAGAATTGCTTGTGGCACAGAATTGGAAAGTAACTTGTCCATTCAACTTTACTCTTAACTCAACGCTCTACATAGTTGATCATTGTAGAGCAGAGCTCTGGAGAAACACATGGAAGGTTTCTGAAAAAAGGATGAATCCGGGTGAGGCATGGCAAGTAAATAGAAATGCAGGATATTTCATAAAGCTATATGCAAATGGGACAGCAATGTAGAGTTCAGCAATACCGAGTTAGTTTTTTTCTTTTTTTTATTTTGTAATTTAAAAATTCTTCTAAAAGTTGTGAAAGATTTTAAAGATTATTTCTGAATGAGAAAAATATGGAATATACCCTAAGATACGAGAAAGAAGTTTTAGATAATGGGCTAACAGTATGTTATAGGGTTGTTGATGCTCCAGACACTGCATTAAGGATTAGAATAAATAGAGGAAGATTGTACGAAGATGAGGAGAAAGCTGGCATAACCCATTTTCTCGAGCATATGCTCTTCAAATCTACAAGATATCATTCTGGAGATGAGATAAGAGAAGAGCTGGAGAATATTACTGGAAGGGACATAATAGCAACAACAACACATGAGCAGGTTTCTCTTGATTCTAGGTGCCCAAACAAGGAATTAAAAATTTTGACAGAAATTCTTTACGAGTGTATTGCTAATTACTATTTAAAAGAGGAAGATGTAGAAAAAGAAAGAGAGATAGTCCTAAAAGAAGTCAGCATGAATGAAAATGATCCCTTTATTCATTTTTTCTCACAGCAGAAAGAAAAGCTTTTTCCTCAACATCCTTATGGAAAGTTTGTGGGTGGAACCTCATCAGCAATCAAGAATATCACCACTCAAGACCTAATAGAAGAAAAGAAAAAGGGATTTGTTGGCAGTAACATTTATATCTCTGCTGTCGGAGGTATTGATGTTGATGAATTTCTGAGCAGTATTGAAAGCAGCTTTGGCAAGATGGAAAAGGGCATCGCATCTAGTTATGATGGAGAGATAAAACCACCAAGTTATGAGGAAATAGAAGGAGAAGTTGGTGCGCCGAATCAATTATTAATTTTACTTCAAGCCCCTGGCTATAGAGATTCTCTTAAAATGGAAGTACTTCACGAATATTTAGCAGAGGGCAGGAATTCACAACTATATAGAAGATTAAGAGAAGAAAAGCCGTTGTGTTATCACTTTGGTGCAACGCTGGCAAAGATGAACGATAGAAGTATATATGCCATCGTAGCCTCAAATTATGATATCAATAAGGAAAGAGAAATTATCGATATTATCATAAACGAGCTAGATTCCATAGCAAGGGGTAATATTAAAATGAGGGATTTGGAGAGAATTAAAAATAATTTTAGAAAAACATTCTATGAAAGATACATGGACTCGGTATCATCCCAAGCTGATGTAATTATTGACATAGAATCGAGGAAAACCCCCTATAGCTTAGATGACATGTACTCATTTTTCTCCAATTTTTCATCAGACGAGCTAATTGAAACAGCAAAAAAATATTTCAATGGAAATTACTTGGTTTTAAAAATGAGACAAATGGAGCATCAATAATTTTAGATTTTCTGTCTTCACTAATTATTTTCATCTGCTTTGTGCAATAATTTATTGATATCTCTTTCTAAGGTATCTGCAATTTTTAATGCAAAATATGTCAAGTCTTGGACTGAATAGAAAAGAGTTGCAAATTCAGTATAGATTTTGTTAATTAGAATCATTTTTAAAGACTACCTCCTAATTATTTTTCATGAGAGCACTGACAAAGATTAAGCCAATTCATTTGATGCACACGCCAGAGATTTCGCAAGACGAAAAGGACTTAGCAATAGAAACAATAGAGGATGTGCTTGAAATTGCAGGCATAAAACTTCGAATAGAGGATTTGGGCGTGTGGAGGGACAAGAACTACAAAAACCCTGACAACACATTTGCAAAACACAAGAGCGTTGATTGGTACATTGACCAGTGGTTTGATCCTGAGAGAAAGCAGGTAAATGCACGCAAGGGAATAGAGCAGCTCTTCAATGCATTTTGGATACAAGAAGAACAATGCTATAATGTTATTTTAACAGCCAGAGATTTATATGCACCTGGCACAAACTTTGTTGTTGGATGTGCTCAGTCAGGCATAGGGGCTATAATCTCTGTAAGAAGGTTCAGGCATATTCCTAAAGAAAGGGAGGTTAAAAAACAGGAGATTTATCACGAGATAGGCCACATGTTTGGAATGCCTGATCGAATGAGGTCATGTTGCATTGAAGAAAGTCTAGGCCCCCATTGCACCAATGTGTGCGCTATGAGGCAAGGCATTTATGTACCCCATGACTGGATTATCTTTGCAGAGGATAGAAAAAGGACAGGGCAAATCTATTGTAGCGCTTGTGTAAGTGATATGAAAAAATATTTTGAAGAGTAGTTGTATTACAATTGTAATTCTTCTGTAATGTGCATAAGACTTTTAAAGCTTATTACTAATTAATAAATACAATTATTGGTATCACTAAGCGATGATAAGATGAAAAGCATTAAGGCTATATTGTTAATAAATGCATTCTTATTCCTCATTAGCCCTTGCTATGCATTAACAGGCTCGATAAGGCCTGCAAGGATGATACTTTATCCTGTCATAAAATCTAATGAAATAGCACTGATAAATTCTTCTGTTGAAATTAATAATGCGAATAATATCTCTGTGACAGTAAACCTTTCTTCGTATGGAAACATATATCTTGAAGAAGAGGGTTTTGAGCTTCAACCAAATGAAACAAGAAGGGTTAACTTCACAATCTTTCTACTGAGAGAAGGAGACTACAACTTTGACATCTCTGCGCAGTTTTCTGCTGAGAACGAATTCCCAGTTGGCGTTGGCTCTGAGATAATAATACATGCAACCGCAAACGAAACAGCAACAAATAATAATCCACCAAGCAAGCCATTTCTCTTGTCACCAAGCGATGGAATGAATCTTACTCCAAGAGAGATAACACTTAGTTGGGAATATTCCAATGACCCAGATAGCAGGACAATAGCATATTATTACGAGGTTGACAATAGCAATGATTTTTCTTCTCCTGAAATTTCAGGATGGACACTAAAAAATAGCAAGAGGATAACCCCTAATCCAGGAGAATGGTATTGGAGAATAACAGCGAGCGACGGGCTTTACAATGCAACCTCAGACACGCGAAAATTTTACATTGCTGCAAATTATACTGGTGCAAATCTGCAAACCACAACAACTACAATAGCAAGTGGCTCAGGAGGATCTTCATATCCTAACACAACCTTGCAAAATAATGGCAATACTTCTAGTAGCACACAAAACCCCTCATCTAATATTACTGGCCTTACAGGCTCTATCAGACCACCGAGAATGATATTAAGAGGCGAGGCACCTTGCAACATTACAGGATGGGTTGATGTATCAAATGTTAATGACTTTCCCATTTTTGTTGAAACCAAAGCAATAGGAGATTTTAGCTATGTGATTAAGCTTAGCGAAAAGAGCTTCACCCTTGGGTCAAATGAGACAAGGAGGGTTAATTTCACAATACCTGTGGCAAAGGCTGGCAATTACACAACTGAGATTTATTTCATATTCTCGCCTGCTGGAAAAAAAGAGCCGAATCTTGTATTGTCTTCAGAGATAATGATATTTACTAATCAGAGCACATCAACAACAAGCACTACAACAATTGCTTCTAATCCTACAGGCATGAGTATATCTGTTATTGGTATTGGAGCAGTTGCTCTTGTAGCTATTATTGCAATCTTTATGTTATTTGTTAAGAAAAAAGAGCCCCTTGGAAAGAGGATGGTGAAAAAATGGAGAAAGGAAAAATATTTTGGATAGCGTTTGCGCTATTGTTCACTTTAACAAGCTTAGTTAGCATAGCACAAGCTACAAATGTTGCATTGGTAGTGAAAAATGCAACTAACTTAAATGAGGAGCACGAGAAACCCATAAACAAGACTCTGTCGCTCTCAGGATACAATGTTACGCTAATTGATTCCATGGTTAACTTTTCGGGGTTTGATGTAATAGTGGTTGCAGGAAGGCAGTGCTTTTCCTCTGATAATCTTGGTTCATTTGTCGCAGACATACCTGTCAACGATTATCCTACCATTGCGATAGATTGCAAGTATATTTTGGATTGGGGATGGGCAACCTCAGCAAGTTCAATATTTTCAAGCCAAAGGCAAAGGGTATATATATTTAATGAAGCTCATCCGATATCTCAGGGCTATTCTGGAATGCTCACAATTCATACTATAGCAGGAAAGCCCTTGATAGCCATTGATAAATACAAGACAAATCTGAAGCCAATAGCAACCTCTAGCGATTCTGGTGATTATCGGGTAATAGCTTATGCAGAACCAAAAACCACATTGTCTAATGGAAACACCACAAAGGCAAGAATAGTTTTCTTTGGAGTTACCTATCCTTTATACTGGACAGATGATGCTGAAACTCTGTTTTTAAGAGCAGTTGAATGGGCTATCAACGATTATGACAAAGATAAAGTTAGAGATGACATTGACCTTTGCCCAAGCACGCCTATAGGAGAAGTAGTTGATGAGAATGGCTGCTCCTGCTCGCAGAAGACTTGCAACGATGGAGTTGGCTGTACAATTGATACTTGTAACACAAACACAGCACATTGCATTCACACACTAAACCACTCCTTCTGTGGTGATAGCAAGTGGTATGATGCTGACGAGAGATGGGTTTCAAGTGCTGAGTGCAAAGAGAAAAAGGAAATAAAACAGGAATATAGGAATTATTACTGCACCCTTTCTGGTTGCGCTTATGATGTAATTGAAACAAGATGGATAGATACAAGCAATACAAGAAACAAGCCAGATGGCACTGCTTGTGATGATGGTTTGTATTGCACTGTGAATGATGCCTGCACATCAGGCACTTGTGGTGGTGTTGCAAGGGATTGCTCCTCATTCAATCTACCAAAAATAGAAACGTGCGATAATAATCCTGACAACAATCCATTTACCTGGGATTATTTCCCTGGCTTTACTTCTGTGTGCGACGAGAGTTTAGATAAATGTACTATTGGTACATTAAATATAACGCACACATGCTCTAAGCAAAGGTGTAATGCAACCTGCGAGGTAGATAGCGATTGTGCCTGTCCGCAAGACCATTGCGAAGGGATAGACTATTACGATTACCCTAACTATGGAAAATGTTTGGCGAACTGCTCTTGTGATGTAAGAACAGAATGCCAAAGTGCTCCTTGCAAGCCAACAGTATATCACAACGACCCAAGATGCGATAAAGAGCCTCCTGTTACTGTTAAAACAGTAGGAGAGCCTAAGGTCCAGGGAAATAATTTTACATGGATAACACAGGGAACAAAGATAACGCTTAACTGCACAGACAACTTTGGGAACGTTACCTTGTACTGGGCATACAAGGTTGAGAATGGAGATTGGCAAAAATTCAATAGCACAGGGTATGCAGAGTTCTATTTCCATGAGGATTCAAATCATATGCTGCAATATTATTGTGAAGACCAGGTAGGCAATAAGGAGATTGTTCATGAGCAATATTATAAGGTTGACACAGAGCCACCTGTCACAAACAAGACATATGGAATACCCTTCTATTCGGATTCAGTAAAGGATTACATAAATAGCTCTACACAGATAACACTGAGCTCAAGCGATAGGGGCTGTAGTGGTGGTGTAGGTCTCTTGCGCATCCTTTATAAGATTGACAATGGACAATGGAGAAATTACACTAATCCGTTTACTATATCAGAAGAGGGAGAACACAGAATATGCTTCAAGGCACTAGATTTATTAGGAAATCAAGAGAATGAAAAGTGTCAGAATGTCACAGTTGATAACACACCACCGAGCACAACAAAAACCATAGGAAACCCAAAGTGTACACCCGAGACATGCAACTCTACATACTGGACTGTCAACTCATCAACCATGTTCACACTCTCAGCTACAGACAATGTTTCAGGACTAAATAAAACATATTACAGATATTGCTCAGGCACAAGTGCGTGCACAAACAATTGGATAGAATATACTGCACCATTTAATGTCACAGGATTGGCTGATGGCTTATTCAGACTTGAATACTACAGCAAAGATAACTTGGGAAATAAGGAATGCGAAAAATATGAGATAGATTATCTTGACAATACACCACCGACAACAAGCATAATGACGCCATTCAATGTAACGAGGACTGTAACAAACTTCACAGTAAATATTATGGATCAGGATCATTGCTTGAAGAAATGTTATTATGCTGTTTGCAACGAGACTGGTTGTACAGACTTTGTGCAGAGGACTTGCAATTCTTATCTGAGCTTAGATCTCTGTAATTATTTGGATTGTGGATTTTGTGAGGAATCACCAAAGAACATTACAATAAAGGCATATGCAGAAGATTGTATAGGCTACAAGGGAAACACAAGCACAAAGAAATATATAATAGATATTGTTGTCTATCCTGAGGGTTATAAACCTGAGTATACCATATTATTTGAGTATTATCCAACGCCTTTGATACCTACATTTGTTGAGAAGTGGTATTACTTCTTCTTGTCAAGGACAATATTAGAACAGGCAGGAGTCACTAATTTCAGTGTTGAGAATATCTTAAAGTCAATAGAAGGAAAATATGAAATAGTGTTCCACTACAATGGTACAGACTGGACATCATATGACCCCGAAAGGCCTGCAGAGCTCAATACATTAAAAGAATTTAAAGATTATGGCAATGGGCTATATTATATAAAAATGAAGGAGTGATATGAATGATGATACTTGCTTTGATGTTTTTGCTTGTTTTCTCGAGCATTGCCCAGGCAACATTGGTTAGCTTTTGGGGTACTGTTGAAATAGATGGCCAACCAGCACCGGCAGGAGTAGTGGTAAGCGCCTATAATGATACAAGTAAACTTGCACAAGGGGTTACCCAAATAATAGACAACAAGGCATACTATGCCCTGAATTTCAATGCAGATGGTCTTGTTTTTTTCAAGGTGGCTGGTGTTAATGCTACGCAAGGGTTACAGGATATAGGGAATGGGGGAAGCAGGAAGTTGAATCTCTCTATAAACAGGTTGGAGAATGGGGAACCATGCGAATACGATATTGCATGTTTGTCTGGGTATTGCGTTAACGGCGCTTGCTCTAGTGCACCACCTGTAACTACAACCACTACAATACCACCATCAGGAGGAGGCGGGGGTGTGGTATCAAGGGGTGGAATAACAGTTCCTGGAACAGGATTCTTTGCTCCAAAATGTGAATTAGACTACAGCTTTTTCATACCTAAAAGCGTAGAGGGCATTGTCAATGAATCAGTCACTATACCTGTCAATGTGAGCATGACAAAGGTAGAGTGCCCACCTGTTGACATTGTGATAGAATTGGAAACACCATGGGGAATTAGGTATGCTACGTTGCGAGGTTTGAAAGAGGGTGATGTTAACAAAACTGACTTTACAATAACACTTCTTGAAAGGGGCAATTTCACACTTTCTGTAAAAAGCAACAACATAACTAAGCAGATGAGCTTGTATGTTACTGAAATAATACCAACAACAACTACTACAATCTCTCCAGTAACCACGACCATCGCGCCAAAAGAGGCGCCAACAGGATTAGTAGCAAGCATATTGAAAGACCCTTTGGCAGTGTTTCTTATTATAGTTGGTTTAATAATTATCTTATTCATAATAAAATTTGGGAGAGGATATACGAAGGAGCATAAAGGAGGCTGATAAAAATGAAACTAAGAGAAAGGATTGAAAGGAGATTAAGTGTTTATGAGATTCAGAGGGAGTTCAAAATACCACACTATAGAGCAAAGGTCATTCACAGGATTTCTGACAAATATGATGATATTATAAAATTGCTTTTGGAGTATGAAAAGAAGAGAGACTACAAGGAAGGTTTAATTTAAAATAGAAAAATCCTATTCAAAATTGATGAGGCTGAAAAAATGAAAAACCATGATAAAATCATTTTGGTTGGAATATTATCAACAATTATGCTTGTTAGTATTAATCACATTCAGATGTCAATAGCTAATGATGCAGTCAACGTTTCTGATAATAATCTTGAATCATATAATATAACCCAAAATGAGCAGGAGGAAGTGGGTCTTATTGTCTTGGAAAAGAACACGACTTACGAAACTAGGACTCATATAACGAGAAATGGATTTGAACTTGAGATAGGAACAGTTCATAATTTGGGAGAGGATAGAAAAATAGAGGTAAATATCCTTAATGGTGACGGACACTGGATTGTTTTTAGACCATATATAAGGCAAAACCAAACGTGGAACTACGGCAAAATTGGTAATATGATAATTCTTCCAAAGGAATCTGGACTGATAATAAACCCATTCAATACATCATATTATAAAACTAATAAGCAATTAAGGATAGGCTTAGATGGTTACGGCTCAGAGCTCTTTGTTTATGTTGACAAAAGACCGACAAGGGTCTCAAGCAACATAAATGTTCATTGGACATATGACAAGGATACAAAACTCCTGAGCTTAAGGCTTGACAAGGTGAGTGACATAATAACAATAGACTGGACAGAATATCCGCTTTATGGCACATTGTTTATTGAGGACCAAACAAAAAAGGAAGAGCTTGATTACTATCTTAAAAATCTGAAAGAGTCTTACAAAAGAATGGAAGAGGAGGATAGTCTTTTGCTCCATAAAATAGGGAGAATAGGTAGCGAGATAGCATCAATAAATGCAAGCATACAAGAAAAGAAGAGTGAAAAGAGCGAATTGGAGAAATATGTAAATGAAATAAACAGGACAAAGGAAGAGCTTAGCAATAAGCTCATGGGAAGCACTTTGATATCTCCCATTAAGCTCATCCTCATAGTTGTGTGGATGGTTGTCCTGATTTCATATATCTTCGTATTTCAGATGGAAAAGATAAAGGTGATAAGAAGTGAGAAATAAAATTATTATTTTGATGATATTGATGATGGTACCAATGAGCTATGCGTTTAACATTAGCGATATAAGGAACAATATGATAATAAAAGACAATGTGAGCTACAAGATTGTCGGATACGAACAGGTACACATAAGATATGACGGTAAATATACCTCATATACGAGGATATTCATAGAGAACCAAAATACAATCGAAGAGCTTGAAAGAGAGATAAAAAATATTCTTGATGAGATATCAGAAAAGAAAAATAAAATAGAGATGCTCAATGACGAATTGAAAAAAGCAGAATCAAATAAGGCAGAGTTAGAGGCAGAATTAAGCGTATTAAACGGGGAGATAGAAAAGCTGAGAGAAGATATGAAAGAGATTGAGGCAAGAAAGTCTGAGCTTGAGCTTAATATAAGGGATAATCTTACATTATCACCAATGCAAACTATGTCAATAATAATCCTTTTTGCTGTGCTTGTTGGCTCAGCCGTGATAATAGAAATCTTGGCGTTTTTGAAGGGTAAAAAAGAAGGTAATGTGTAAGAGAATATCAATAATCCAAATTCTCCTTTGAGAAGAAGATTACTAAAAAGAAATAATGAGAAGTGCTTTTAGCGTTTTTGATTGTTAAAATGCGAATCACAATAAGAGATAAAGAAAAAGTGCCATCCTTGTTAATAACCCGTGAAACTTTTCAAAGACATTTGAAAAGTGCTATTTATATTTCTTTTAATAATTATTAGATAGATGAAACCAACTAAAAAAATAACGATAACAGTTTCTGGTTTATCTGGTTCTGGCAAGACATATGTCGCCAAATATATTTCAAATAAGCTCGGGTTAAAATATTACTCAAGTGGCAAGATCTTCAGGGAGTTTGCTAGAAAAGATGGAAATACCCTCGAGGAATTCTGTAAGATAAGGAAGCCATCCATAGACAAAAAAGTAGATAGAGAGGCTTTGAAAGTAATTAGAAAGGGAAATGCTGTGATAGATGGAAGGCTTTCAGGGTGGATTGCTGGCAATTCTGCTTTCAAGATATACGTCTCATGCCCTTTGAGGATTAGAGCAGAAAGAGTAGCAAAACGAGACAACATATCAAAAGAAGAGGCGATGAAAAGACTGAGGATAAGGGATGAAAGCGACAGAAAAAAATATCTTGAAACATATGGAATAGATATGCTTGATAAGAGTATTTACGATAAAGTAATAGACAATTCTGTTTCAGAGAGTGATTTAAAAAGGGAGCTAAATATGCTTTTAAGGAAAATTAAAAAAACTATTTAAGTTTATTTTTTAATAATTCAATAAAGGTGGTGGAATGGATCTTGTTGGAAAAATAAGGCACTACTATCCTAATATCAGTGTAGCAGTAGTAGATGTTCTCAAAAAAATAAATTTGGGAGACGAGATTCTAATAAAGGGAAAGACAACGAATTTCAAGCAGAGAGTAGAGTCAATGCAAATCGAACACAAGCAAATAAACACAGCAGAAAAGGGACAATCCATAGGATTGAAGGTAAGCGAGAGGGTAAGGGAAGGCGACGATGTCTTTAAATTGTGAATAAGAATACAAGAAGCAAGAAAATCCTAGTATTTAAAGATTAGCAAGAAATCGTGCTTAGGCTAGGATGAATATGCATCTTTGTTAACAGCTTATTTTTGAATTGATATAAGCCAATACGAAAGAAGAACGATGTCTGTGCTTATCTGCACATTGCATAGATTTAAAAGATGCTGCAAAGTCAGAATAGCAGAATGCATGCTCATTTCAATAACGAAAAATTCGCTGTAATAGAAGAGGTGCTGGAAGCGAAGGGCATAATTAGATGCATAAAATGATAAAAAACAGCAAGCGAGCCTTTAGGGTTACAAGCGAAGGGCATAATTATATGCATAAAATCCCCGTGCTAAAGCACTATTGCTTTGGTGCATTTTAAATAAAGTAATTGAAACCAATTTTAATTCATTTATCCTTTTGAGTAAAGGCTCTTTTAAAGCATCTTTAAAAAAGAAGCATATAATACATATATATGGACATTGAAGAAAGGCTTCAGCTCATAAAAGGTGTTGGTGAAGAAATTATAACAGAACAAGAATTGAAAGAGCTACTACAAACTAAAGAACATCCTATTGCTTATGACGGCTTTGAGCCAAGTGGTTTGGCTCACTTACCTTTTGGCGTTTTTCGTCCATTATTGCTAAGAGATTTATTAAAAGCTGGCATTAAGTTTAAGCTTTGGCTGGCTGACTCTTTTGCATGGATAAACAACAAGATGGCCGGTGACTTAAATAAAATAAGGAGGGTTGGGGAGTATTTTATCGAGGTATGGAAGGCAGCTGGTATCGATGGTGTTGAATTCTTATGGGCAATGGATGCATTTAGCGATAGAGAATATTGGAAAAGGGTTATACTGATTGCGAAGAATACTACTGTAACCAGAGCCACAAGAGCATTGACAATAATGGGACGCAAAGCTGGCGAATTAAAGGAAACTGCCCAATACTTTTATCCAATGATGCAGGTTGCAGATATATTTTATCTTGATGTTGACATATGTCAATTAGGCCTAGATCAAAGAAGGGCGAATATGCTTGCAAGAGAAATTGCAGAAAAGCTTGGATGGAAAAAACCTGTTATAGTAAGTCATCATATGCTAATGGGTTTAGAGGGTGTTAAGCAACCAGAGGGTTTTGAAGATAACAGAAATTTAGATGTACAAATCTCGTCAAAAATGAGCAAGAGCAAACCAAAAACTTGTATATTTGTTCATGACTCAAAAGAAGAGATAAAAAAGAAGATAAGCTCGGCATTTTGCCCAGCAAAGGTCATAGACGGAAACCCCATTCTTGATTATTGTAAATATCTTGTATTTAGAGAATTTGATTCAATGAAAATAGAGAGAGATAAAAAATTTGGAGGAGACATAGAATTTTCGAGCTACATAGAACTTGAGAACGCATTCAAAAAGGGTGAGCTCCATCCAACGGATTTGAAAAATAGTATAGTGGAGTATTTAGATAAAATGATAAAACCAATAAGAGACCATTTCGAAAAGAATAAAAGGGCAAGGGAGTTGTACGAGTTTGTGAAATCACAGGAGATTACAAGATAATTTTTTCTATACACTAAATCTTTACATAGACGATGAGAAAAGTTGATTACGATTTGTTGGGATGCGATTTTGATGTGCTAAATAAAAATGAGCAAGGCGAGTGCTTGATTGAAATCACTCCTTCAAAAACACAGCAAGTAAATATAAGAATGGATTACGAATACTCTAGATGTGGTGCAGACATGCATTCTGTTCTAAGCACAAAGACAGAGAGAATAAAGCTAAATGTGATAACATCATGCTCTTCAAATGCAGATTGCCTAAGCGGTTATACGTGTTGCTCTGGCTGGTGCAGGGACTTGAAAAAAGGCTTTTGTGATGATTTGAACGGAGATGGCATACCAGAGACTTGGATAAGTTATTACTAATGTAATAAATTTCATTTGCATACTAAAAACATTTATATCATTTTTATAAGATATAAGTTATGCAGGTCTATAAGGGATTCACTGTTTACAAGAATGGATATGGGCCAGTATGGGTTGTGTTGCACAGCGGTCCTGCAATAAGCGGATCTTCAAGGGATGATAACTCTGATATAATAGCAAGCATCTGCTTTGAGAGGCTTGGAGGAACAATTGTGCTTTCAAATCTTACTAGAAACCTGTTATCAGGCATAGATTTCAATAGGGATGTACCGCCATTAGACAAAGCAATAGGGATGTATCATAAATTTGCTGAAAAAATGCTGACAAGAGAGATAAAAGAATATAAAAGCAAATATGCGTTTGTTGCAAGCAATGAGAAGGATTATAATGAAAGGCTAAAATTATATAAAACCATGTGGAGTCATATTAGGAACTCTGGAGATTTTTTCATATTTCTTCATAGGCAGTTCGCAAGATTGAAAAACTATCCATCTGTCATGGATTTGATAACCTTTGATAGCTGTGGCATAAAGGCAGAGATACTGAAAAAGATAGTTGAGAATGTGAATGCTGCAAACGAAGAGTTTTTCACAAGCATAGAAAGAGACTTTAAGAATGTGACCTACATAGAGGAGATGAGGTCTATTTTAAATGACCCGAGCAACGAAATGCTGAAAAACGACATGAAAATTATAGAGAAATACGATAAGATATCCTTTGAGAAGCTCAGCAAGGAGTTTACAAAGAAAAATTTTCTGGCTGCATGCAGGGGTGTAATTGAAAAGATGCCAAAACCACTAATAACCCTAGAAAAAGTCTTCTCTGCAAAATCTGCAATTGCACCCAAAAAGGAGATTATAAAGAGTGGTAAAAGAATAGCAATAGAGGTGGAGGTAAATTCATTTATGGGTGGTTGGTATCCAGAAAAAGCAGCTGAAATAATATTAGATATAGTTGGAAGAATAAAAGAGGTTGCTGAGTACAAGAGGCTTGGCTTTACCCAGACACAAATACTTAAGTTCATTTCATCAGTCTCATAAGATTTTAATTTAATATTTTTGCTAAAACGAATGTGTCATAAAACTTGGTGTTTATGATGAAATAAATACGATGGAAAGTGCTCGGATAATTTGCTCTTAACAAATCTATGCCCTGTCATTACAAGCAATTTTGACAAGGTTTTAGAAACTTACAAAGATGCTTATTACCATAAGAAGGGTTATACTTCACAAAAGAAGAAGCCCTTTAGATGAAAGATACTTTACAAACCTTAGAATATCATCTCTATTCTTTGTCTATCTCATTCAGCTTATTCAAAAAGTATTATAAGCTTTCTCATAGATGCATATCTACTATCATATTCTGCGCTTAGTCTTTTAATTTCTTTAAGACTTGTAAGCCGTGTTAGAGAATCATGCAACACGCGTAGCAATGCAAAAAATGGATGTTTAGTGCTGATAAAAATTCTTTCTGGGATGAGGTCATAGCCAATATTAATGGTTTTAAATGCAAGAAACAAATTATTAAGCATTATTGAAAGCACAGAAAAGACGCATTTTTAGATTTTTTGCAATCCCAGAAAGGCTGAACAACTTGATAAGTCTGAATCAGATATGAAAAAAATAGTTGGATTAGTAGAGCAGGTCAAGGTCATTGGGGAGAGGTCAAAAAAGGTCCTTGCAAAGTTCGACACTGGCGCGAAATGGAGCTCGATTGACAAGAGGCTTGCAAGAGAAATCAAACCAAAAACAAGAAAAATAAAGAAAATAAAAAGCACGCTGGGAAAGGAAAAGAGAAGGCTGGTGGAATTGAAGATAATAATATGTGGCAGGAAATTTGAGACAAAGGCAACTGTGGCTGATAGAAGCAAATCACCATATCCTGTGCTAATTGGAAGGAATGTAATCTTCAGGAATTTTATAATAGATGTTGAGAAGTCTAATCTCAGCCCAAGGGAAAGGGATTTGAGAAAGAGGTGGATATAGATGGCATCTCTGCTAGTAATAGGTTCGAAGAATCCTGGATATTCTACGAAGGAGATAATCAAGGAGGCAGAAAGGCTTTTTGATAATGTTAAATATGTGCCTGTGAATAAGATTGTGCTTAAGCTTGACAAGGATTTGGGCATCTTTTATGAGGGTGAAAACCTCTCCAAATACGATTATTGCTTACCAAGGATAGACTCAAAGAGGGCTACCCATGGGTATCATGTGATGAGGTTTTTGGATATAATCGGAATGAAAAAACCCTATAGTGCGGAGGCTGTGCTGATTACTCATAACAAGTTCATGTCTCTTGAGGCACTAAGAAAGGCAGGTGTCCCAATCCCAGAAACCTATTTGATAAGCTCTGTTAGCTCAGCAAAAAAGATACTGAAAAGGATGAGATACCCTGTTGTGATAAAGATTGTTTCTGGATTTGGTGGAAAGGGCGTGATGCTTTTGGAAAACCTTGAGACTGCGCTTTCTGTTATTGGCACGCTGAAGTCGATGAAACAGCAGATTATATTGGAAGAGTATCTTGAAAATCCAGGAGAGGACAAGAGGGCATATGTTGTGGGTGGCAGTGTTGTTGCCTCTTATAAGCGTAAATGCAAAAAGGATGAATTTCGCTCCAATCTCTTGATGGGAGGAAAGGCGAAATACATTACACTTTCAGAGGAGCTTAAGGATATTGCGATAAGGGCAGCTGCAGCGATTAATAGCGATATTCTTGCTGTTGATATGATTGAGAGCAAGGATGGTCCTAAAGTTGTTGAGGTCAACCTGAATCCGGGAATAAAGGGAATCCAGCCATTTATTAATGTTGCAAAGATTATTGCAGAATATATTGCATCGCAGGTGAAATAATGAAATTGCTTATCATAGGGCAGGAGGAAAGGACACCAACTGATTTAGAGATCTTAAATAGAGCAAAAAGATTTTTTGACTCTACCCTTTATGTTCCATTTTCCAGATTGTCTATGAATGTAGACGGCAAGGTTATATATAAGAGGGTTGATTTCAATAAATTTGATGCCATACTTCCAAGGATATCACCAAACAAAAAGATGTTTGCATACTCGATACTAAAAGCGCTTAATTTATATTCACCAATCTCTGCCTATACATACCTTATTACTTATAATCGATTTGTGATGCTCGAGATACTGAATAAAAAGAACATACCAACTATCAAGGCATATCTGCTGAACTCCTCAAAATCTTTTTCAGGATTGGACATCTCTTATCCTGTTTCTGTGAGGGTACCTAATAAAAAGGGCGTTATGCTCGCAAACAACAGGATAGAGCTAAAGCCAATAATCGATGCACTGGAATCAGAAGAGCCAATCCACATCGAAGAGATATGGCTTGAAAACTATACACAAGCATATGTTGTTGGTGATGAGGTCTTTGGAATCAAAAGAAGGCCAAAAGAGATATCAGACATATTATTTGGCAAGGGTAAACCCTCTGAATGCAAGTTAAAGCCTCATATAAGGGAGATTGCGCTTAGGGCAGCGATTGCACTAAGAACAGAGTTTGCTAGAGTTGACATACTAAAAGATAGGGTCTTGAATGTTGAGCTCACACCAAGCATCAAGAAGGTAGAAGAGATTATAAATAAAAGCATAATCGATAAGCTGCTCTTGCTCATAAGGGATTCTGTCTCAAAAAGAAGGGAATCAATATTTGATAAATTGATAGATGAGGTTAGATCAGCATTTGGTGATGTATTTAAATAATTTAATGTTCAAATGATATTCCATGGTCGAAATCGAAGTCCCAGAAACTATGCCGAAGATGGCTTATGATAGGGCAATAGTTGTCTTCTCGCCAGAAGGAAGATTATATCAAGTAGAGTATGCATATAAGGCAGTTGAAAATGCAACAACCATACTTGGTTTGACTTTTAAGAATGGCATTGCCTTGCTTGCATCCAAGAGCTTGTCAAAGCTCCTTGTTCCAGAATCTGCTGATAAGATACTGAAGATAGATGAGCATATTGCAATCGGATTCTGTGGGTTTGTTGCAGATGCCCATGCTTTAATAGAATTTGCAAGGGTAAGAGCTCAAATAAATAGGATAACATTCAACGAGCCTATAGGTGTTAAGCAGTTGGCAAAGATGATAGCAGCAAGGAAACAACAGTATACGCAGATAGGTGGTATCCGCCCATTTGGGGTTTCATTTCTCATTGCAGGTGTTGACGAGAAAGAGCACCTCTTTGAAACAGACCCATCGGGTGCAATGAGGGAATGGAATGCAAAGGCCATTGGCAGGGGTGCTAAGACAGCAAGCCAGATACTTGAAAAAGAATATAAACAGAACATGGAAAGAGATAAGGCGCTTGAGCTTGGCATGAGAGCGATGAAGAACGCTGAGAAAAAACTCGAGCTAGCTTCTGTTGACATAGGAATCATAGAAGAGAAAAAATTCAGAAAGCTCAGCATCGAGGAGATAAAGAAGTATTTCTAGGTAGATAACTGCGATGAATAAACCTTCTTGAATGCGCAGAGAAGCAAGGGATGTAAGCATCCAAAGCTAAATCACTTTTTTGTTGTGTACGGACCAAAAAGCCAGAGGTCAGGCAAGATTCGCTTTCCGTTCATGTCTTCTAATTTCATCTTGAGCACCTCATCATAAATACCCTTGTGAAGCTTTGTTAGAACAACAATGTAGCCGTATTCCTTGTCTGAAACAACCTGAATATCCTCTATCTCGCAGCCATTTTGACTCATGCTTAATTGCAATTCTATCAATCTTTTTAACATCTCTTGGAGTATCATTAGGATATAAATTATATTTTTCCTCTTAAATATTTTTTCAAAGATTTAGATTTATGTCGAAATTTTGTGAGTGTGGAAAACCCTCGGTATTTTACAAAAAGTATGAGGGTAAGGCTTATTGCAAATCCTGTTTTGTTAAGCAGGTTGAGAATAATTTCAAAAAGACCATTGGAAAAGACGGCTTGATAGAGAAAAACGACAAAATCGCAGTTGCTTTGTCTGGTGGAAAGGATTCGTGCCTCTTGATTTATCTCCTCAATAAGATATTCAGGAACAAGTTGTTCGCAATTATAGTTGACGAGGGAATAAGGGGCTACAGAGAGAAGGGCATCGAGGCTGGAAGGAATTTGTGCGAGGAGCTTGGTATTAAATATAAAATAGTAAGTTTTAAGGATAGCTTTAGTCACACAATGGATGAGATAGCATCTGAGAAGCAAAGGCCATGCACATATTGCGGCGTGTTTAAGAGGTATTTGCTCAACAAGGAGGCAAGAGTAGAGGGGGCAACAAAATTAGCTGTCGGTATTAATCTCGATGACGAGGCAGAATCCATAATAATGAACATCATAAGAGGAGACATAGACAGATTTCTTAAATTAGGCTCATATCCTATGCTTATTGATGACAAGATGTTCGTGCCAAGGATAAAGCCATTGAGAAATTTGTCAGGTGAAGAGATAATGCTCTACGATAAGCTAAAGGGTATCAAGTTTTATTCAAGGGTTTGCCCTCATGCTACTGATTCTATAAGATTACGTGTGAGAAAAATTATCAGCGAGCTCGAAGCAAAATATCCTGGGACAAAATACCAGATTGTCAGATTTTACGACAGGTTAAAGCCTTTGATCAAGATAAATGTTACTGGCAAAATGAAATACTGCAAGAAGTGCGGAGAGCCTAGCTCTAGAGAGATTTGCAAGGCATGTGAGTTGCTGGATAAGTTATAGAATGCATAGCTAAAGAAATCAACTATATAAATCAACATAAGCGTTATTTTAAAAATAAATTTTAAGCCTCAATAAGTGCTTCCGAATTTGTTTATCAAAATTTTATAATTATATTTTCGTTATGACAAAAGGAGTAATTGTTGTGAATTAGAGCCAAGTCCTTGTCACCTAAAGGCATTTAAATACTTATAAAGTTTTAATTTAGATGCTTGATTATGGAATTAAAAATGAAAAGAATAGTTCTGATTGGAATAACAGCAATGGTGCTAATCTTATCAGGCATAGTAATAGCAACCAACAGCAAAATAGCAGAAAGGAGAATAGCGATAGCATCTTTTGAGGACAAGTTAGTGCCAGAGGTAACAGAAAACTTGAAGCCTAACAAAGATGAATTTGTCCAGGATGAAATAATAGTCAAATTTGAGGGTGATGTAAAACCATTTAGAGTAATTAAGGTGCCTGAAGGCAGGGTTGGAGAAAAAGTGAGAGAATATTTAAAGAGAAGGGATGTAATCTATGCTGAACCAAACTATATTGCATACGCACAAATGGTTCCTAATGACCCTTATTATAAATATCAATGGCACTTAGATAATGCTAAGTATGGCGGAATTCAGATGGAAGAGGCTTGGGATATCACTACAGGAGATAATTCAGTAATAGTGGCCATACTTGATACTGGAATCGCTTATGAAAATTATAAGCAAGGCAGAACACAATATTGTAAGGCACCTGATTTGGCCAATACTTGCTTTGTTCAAGGCTATGATTTTGTTAATGGCGATACCCATCCAAACGATGACAATAGTCACGGAACTCATGTAGCAGGAACTTTGGCACAAAGCACTAACAATAAACTTGGAGTAGCAGGCATTGCTTTTAATACGTGCTTGATGCCAATTAAAGTATTAGATAGACAAGGTTCAGGAAGCTATGCTAATATCGCTGCTGGTATTCGTTATGCTGTTGATAATGGGGCTAAGGTAATTAGCTTAAGCCTTGGTGGAAGTAGCGACTCAGCAACATTAAAAGATGCTGTAAAATATGCCTATGAAAAAGGGGCCACAGTAATTGCTGCTTGTGGTAATGATAACATGCCAATATGCCTTTATCCAGCAGCCTATGATGATTATGTTATTGCTGTAGGCGCTACCCAGTATGATGAGACAAAGGCACCTTATTCTAATTATGGACCAAGTTTGGATTTAGTAGCTCCAGGCGGAAATAATAATTTAGATCAAAACCAAGATGGCTATGCTGATGGTGTGCTTCAGCAAACCTTTAAGAACTCCAGAAGTGTTTGTAGTTTCGCTTATTATTTCTTTCAAGGGACTTCGATGGCAGTTCCGCACGTTTCAGGTATTGCTGCTCTGTTGATTGCAAATGGAAATGCAGTTACACCAAATGAAGTGAGGGCTGCTCTTCAAGAAACTGCTAAGGATTTGGGAAGTGTTGGCTGGGACAATATCTATGGCTATGGCTTAGTTAATGCTTATGCTGCACTTAGATGGAGATTTACTCCAGAGTGCACAGCAGATTCTGAGTGCAATGATGGTCTATATTGTAATGGGGCTGAAGTCTGTGTAAATGGCGTTTGTAAGGCTGGAACCCAAGTAGACTGCTCTATGTTAAGTGATCAATGCAATATCGGAGTTTGTGACGAGACTAATGACCAATGTATAGCTCAACCAAAGGCAGATGGCACAGCTTGTGATGATGGACAATTCTGCACAGTAGGCGAGACCTGCCAGGCAGGAATATGCAAAGCTATTCAAGCTCGCAGCTGCGATGATTCAAACCCTTGCACCATCGATTCATGTGATGAGGTTAATGATGTCTGTGTAAATGCCTGGCCAGATTGTGGAATTAGTGATGGCTGTTGTGGTCCAGCATGTACTTATGCAACAGACCCAGATTGCTTATCATTTGTCAAGTGCTGGAGTGCTGAATATAAATATCTCTATCGAGCCAATGGTCAGGCAGCAAAGTTCTGCAAATGTGCACAAGGGTTGTATGGATACAGAAGTTACGCTAGTAAGTTTGCAAGGGTAATAGCCTATCGATATTTAGATACAGGAGACAATGAGAAATGGGAGGTAGCTTCAAGGTCTTCTAATCTGCCAATTTATCAGGTGATTTGTAAAGACGGCAAAACTTATCCAACAAACAAGGATTATTATTATCCAAAGACTTCTAGTTAGTTAAAAGATTAGCGAAAAATTCATGACTTAGCTAAAGAATTGCTTGTGTTTTCCAATAGGGGGTTTGTTTTTGAACTTTTTGCAGAGAATTTATGTGGTTGGTTGAGTTGCAATTTCCCATGAAAAATTGGTGATAAAGGGTGCATAAAAACTTTAAGACAGAGGTATGAAATTGATTTGATGGGACTAAATGATAGAACCAAGCAAACACCATTTTCAGAGCAAAAGCGGAAGGATAAAGTGGATGCTGAGAAGGTTTTGCTGCCAAAGAAGAAATCCAAATGCAGCAGTGCAATGAAAGAAGAATATTGACCAATTCAAAAGCTTTTAAGGAAAGAATAAAAGAATCACATCCCATGGTTTTTGATTTGAAGGATATGAAAGTGGTTTTTAAAGGATCAAGTTTAATTCTATATCTTTTGAAAAGGAGAAAGTTTTTACTTGCATAAATGGTTGCAATAGCTTTATTTTCGCCTTTTTGGCTTTCCAGGAACTTCGTGACAGGCTATGCACCTTGGTTCATAGACATGCTCTTGAAATTCCTTGGAGTTTATGGCTGCACCTCCAACTATGATAGTCTCAGCATCATATGGAGAGGGATTGTATATTGGCTTTCCGTTTTTGATATCAACGAGATCTAATCTCTGGCTCCTCGTCGCGTGCATGTTACCGCATTTCACGCACACAGCTGTCTTTTTAATCACTTTATCTGCGATGCTCAATATCTCAGGCACTGGGTGAAATGGCTCTCCCCTGTAATTCAGATCAAGCCCTGCTACAATAATTTCCCTGTTTTCATGGTATGCAAGATACTCAAGAATCTCCTGAATGTCCCTTGGGTTGTCTGAAAAGAAGTTCGCCTCATCTATTCCTATGCGCCTTATTTTCCCATATCTATCGTCTAGAATCTTTATTGCGTCGCAGATTTCTTCAAAGTTTTTCAGACCATAGCACTTGGTGTAGTTTCCGTTGTGAAGGTCTATTCTTCCGATATACAAGCCAAGGGACTCGTCGTATGTGAAGCCAGAGTATCTTGTATCAATTATGGGCTTAAAACCAGCGGCAATCATCTCACCTGTTATGCTGATTGGTATCTGGCCTATCTTAAGTTCATTTACAAGTGCTGTGCTTTTTCCAGAGAACATTGGTCCGGTATAGACTGTTATCATTGCCTGCGTTTGTATATTCTTTCTCATCACAAAAATATTTTGATAAAAATCTTTTTATTTATTGACACCACGCCTTTGCTATCTTCAATAGCGCTTGCGCTTAAGGTCTTGTTTGCGAATGCAGTGGCTATTTATTTTCTTGGATTACTTACTTGAAGGCTCGTAGGTGAATTGCTAAAAATAGTAAAAGGATACGCACAAATTAAAAAACCAAGATAGCAATTCAGCCCTCAAAACCCTTCATCCCTGCATTCTATGCTCGTCATTACATCTGCACTACGTAATACGGGTGTATTATTTACGTAATGGTAGTTAATTATTTAAGTGTTAATTACAAGGTTTATTACAAAGGTGAAATGATGCTTCCATTTGATACTAAACTTGCTTCAGGCTTCTATAGAAATGACGAGCTTACTCGTATTAATAACTTATGCTCTTTTCAAAAAGAGAGCGCCGAGGAGGGGCGCTATAACAAGGCATCCGTTGGAGAGCCTTGCCCGGCTTTAGTATCCGAGAGCTTTATTTACTCTTTGGAAGTAACATATTTAAAGCTTTCGGATGCTCAAAAATTGACGCACGCTTGGCGCGTCAATCTGCGCGGAGTAAATACCCAAAAGAATGGTGAAAGTGAATGAAAAAATTTGGATTAATTGCAATATTAGCGAGTTTGATGTTAGTAGCACCAGCATTCGCTGATGTAACTGTAGGCGAGGTCGGAGTATCAGCACAGCCAGGAGACATGCCACCAACAATTTGCATTTACCACAGAGACATAGAAATAGGAACAGATGCAAATCCACCAG
>JAWCLB010000007.1:0-19133 GCA_039091735.1 Candidatus Aenigmatarchaeota archaeon
GGGTTCCCTATGATTATAAGATTAGGGTTAAAGTAATAATGCCAGATAAGGTTATCAAAGGCTATGGAGAGCTGAATTTAAGAAATTTAAAGCCGGGAAGCATAATACAATTTGAAAGATTTGGCTTTGTCAGAACAGAAAGGATTAGTAAAAATGCGATTACTGCTATATTTTCTCATGGGTGACATCGAAAATGCCATGCGGGAGAAAGAGAAAAAGAAAACAGATGAAAAAGCATAAACTGAAAAAAAGGAGAAAGAAGCTAAGGCACAAGAAGAAAAAGTAGATAATCTAATGAATCTAAGCATAAGGTAAAACGCCTTTACGAATGTAGAGCCAGATATCCCATACTATTCATAAATCTTTTCTAGGCGGTGAAATAGCAGACCAAAAAAATAGCGCAAGAATCGATGCTAAAATATTAGGATAATCATTTTTAATTGAATGTATTTAAAACTTATAAGTAATAATTAACATATGAAAGAAATTATAGATGTTACAAAGTTGCACCAAAACCTGTGGAAAAAGATAAATACACAATTTGACAAAGACTTGTCAGCCCCTTATCTCTATAAAACAACCCGTCCAGAGGCTTACAAAGACTTATTTGCTTCTATCAAAGATAGCGGAGTTCCTGTATACGATGTGCCTGTTACTCATGCCCTGCTATATTTTTATCCTGGAGAAATTACAGACCCTTATGGAAGACCTTCAACCATCAACATCTTTCATGGTGGTATTTTGGTTCATGAAGAAAGGATAAAGAATGATAATGAAGAAGAACTATCTGTTGGTATTGCCCGCGAGAATGCCCGTAATTTTTTGCGCTCAAATGCATTGGTTTATAGCATAGCCCTTCCCTCTATAGAATATCATAAAACTCCTGAAGCTTCGGGCCTTTTAGATGACTTTGAGAATATAATCTCTGTTTTTATAACTGAAGATATTTTAGAGATGGATGAAAATCTCTTTTTAAAGATTTTGCTAAGGGACATGATAATTAGCACCCGTCATTTATTATCTTTACAAGGGATAAGCACCCCAAAGCCTGTAATCTCTGAAGAGTCAACAAAAAAATTAAGAGAAGAAATCAGAAGATTTGAAGAAGTCAGGGATTATGACCCATTAAATGAATGGAATAAATGCCTAGAGGTTTATAGCAAGATTGTTGAGGTACCAAATTTTTTATCAGAGTTTGAAAAATTTTATGAGAGGTTTAAAGATATACCAATTATTAAAAGAAGAAATATTGACGGTAAGTGGGAAGAGATTAAGCCTATCTCTTGATGAAAGTGTTTCTTTTTGTTGGGGATTATCTCAGATGCATTCCTACAATATTTTTAGCTCTTAAAATCCCTCTAACCCCTTTTGCATGCCCTTATGAGCTCGCTCCTTTTTCCTACTCAAATATTCTTATGCATTCTCAAAGGTTGCAAATTCTCTTGCCGCTATTATTTCTATGGGCCTTCTCATATACTTTGCTCTATTTTCGTTTAAGAACAGATATTATGGTCCATAGCATTTTCTGACCTTCTTCATGCCTCTTTTAAATTACCTCATGTCTAAATGCTTCGTATTCTCCTACTCTGTCTAGAAATCAAAATTTCTCATTCAGAGTTTTTGTGCTATTCGCTCTTCTTCTGGTTGTTTTCTATCCTTCTGTATCCAAGCCTTTCTAATTCCTCTTTGCTCAATCCCTTAAGGTAATCTTCACAATAGCCTTTTGGTGGTGTTATTCTAATAACTCTTTCTCCAATTAATTCAAAGAAGCCTCTGCTTAATTTAACAAAATCTTCGTCAGACAACCCTCTTATATAATTCAACATCTTTTCGGTTGTAATAGCCTCTGCCTCTCTTGTTGCTCTTTTATTTTTTGCTGTTTGAGTAGTTTTTCTACTTGCTTGTTCTTCCATTATAGCGCCTTTGCCTCCTGGCAAGAGTGCTATATCCAATTTTGTCATGTAGTGCTGGTTCTGAATCATTGCATTTTCTGATTCAGCCAATACCTCCAAAGGAGCTATTGTTGTTTGATAATGCCTGAGGCGTGCAAGCTCAGCTCTCAGATATGCAAGCTCATCATTTGTTTCTTTTCCATTTGAGCTGGTTACACCTGCCTCGTATGATTCTCTTGCTGTCTGTTTCTCTCTTAAGGTTTTATTCCTTATATCATTTCTTGACTGCACCAATTCCTCATCTCTATGTATTATTTCTCCTTTATATGTTTCATTCATTTTTATCATCTATCCCGGATTCAAAACTTTCATATGCGGTTCGCATTTCTCTTATAGTTCTAATCCTTATTTCATTTCTTGCTTGCTCTAAATCAAGATCCTTATGGATGTGATATGCCTTATTGTCGTCTAAAAATGCTTTAAAGAGCCCAACGTAAACATCTTTTGGAACTGTTTCTTTGTACGCCCTTTCAAGTGCATCTACAACATATTTAAGCCCATTAGATGTAGGCTCATTGGGCAAGTTATCTCTGCGCATGTATTTCTGTATTTCGTCTGCAAGATCTTTGGGTAATTTTGGAATGATATCCTTTTTAAGTGTTTCTAAGTTTCCATAAATTTCCTTTAGCAGATTAATCAATATTTGTATATCTTCTGGCTTTCTTTGTTGTGGTGGAAAATAAGACTTTGGTGAAATCATACCCTTTATGACAGAGCCTATGATAGCTGCACCATACATATCAGACTCTCCCATCCTTTCATCTGCAGCGCCTATAAGATAGCCAACTGCCGGCCCTGCCAACATAACAAAGGGGTCGATTAGACCCATGGTGTCGTCTCCAGCCAGAGGATTCTCTTTGGCATCAGCATGAAGTGTAAGCAACCCTGGCTCTGAATATCTTCTTCCTTTCACCTCGCCTGTTTTTGGATCTATTATATCTATTACTTCGCCCCGACCATAAATTGCATCAGCATATTTTTCAGGATGCCTTGATAATCTATCAAGAATCTCAATTTCATCAGGAGAAATCCAACCAGGTCTCACTATAGCCTCTCCGCGTACGCCTGAAGCAATAAGAACCTCTGCCTCTTTTGGTATTCCATTCGGCATATTTTATCACTTCTTTATAATTACATTTATATATTTAAATATTTTTCGGTAGTAAAAAATAGTTAATATTATATATTTAATGCTATTATTAAGTAATAACACACCTCAGAAATTATGGCATCTTCCTTATTTCCTTCAGCCTCAATTCTAGCCTGTCTATATCTCTTTGAATCTCCTCAATCCTTATCATCCAGAAATGTCTTTCCTCTGGTGCAGTTGCACGAGCTAAATTGCGCTCTAATCTAGCTCTCTCCCTTCTCATAACTTTTAGTTCACCTTGTATGCGCTTTATATCTTGTGACTTTTCTCCATATTTTGTGGCTATCTTTGTACCAGCTTTCCAATACTTCATTGGAATAAATCTTGTTATTGCAAACATCCCAAATGCTAAGATTAAAAAGAGAATCATGTAGTTTGCAGCAAAGGCAGCAAATGGTGCATAAAATCCTTGGGTGATAATAACCATATAGAGTACAAGAGCAACCAAACCTTTCCATCTTACTCTCATATCAGCTGGCAAAAAGGCAGAAGCTGCAGCACTCAAAAATATGAGTAAAACTATGCTTGGCAGTAGTATAAGATTGACCAAATCATTGATAAAGATGCCTGATCTCATAATAGAGGGAACTCTAAAAAATTCCCATATCATCTCTTCTACTTGCATCTTATCACTAATATTATATTTAGCTATATTTAAAAGCAATTTAGGCCCATGATAAAGGTGTGTGATGATATCTAACCTTATCGCGATTGTGAATAGCTACTATTTTATTGAAACCAATTCTTTTCACTGCCTTTTTGTTTTCTTTAGTTTTTAACCTCTCTCTTAAGCATCTGTCCAATTATATAAAGCTAAGCAAACACTCGATATTCTTCCGGGCATAATTATGCTCGGTTTTTCGTCTTAAGCTTTTCGTCCTCTTTGCATCTACTTTACTCTTAACAACAAATATTCAATCAGAACCATCCTTTTTTCTTTTTCTTCTCTTTTTTCTTCATTTTCTTGTCTACGAAACGAATTATCTTTTCAGCCTCTTTCACAGACTCTTTATTGTTTCCAATACCACAGGAATTACCAACACCGACAACAATTATACCTCCCCTTTTCTTTGTCCTCTTTATAGCTGCCTTTATTGCTTCTATAACCTCTGGCACAGCCTTGCTTATCTCAGGTTTCATAGGCATTATGGCCTCTTCAATCCCAACCTTAACTATTATAGAATCTAATGGTATTTTTCTTGGAAGAAGAATATTTTCGATTATTTCCCGCTGGACATCACCACCCATAGCAAAACCAACGCCCTCTGCAACACTCCCTGTCTTTTCGCCCTCTAATTTACCACCTGCATCAACTGTTATGACCTTGGCAATCTTTTTTCTTTTTATAATTTTTGTAATCGCCTCGTCGATCCTTCCTAAATGTGGGTCTGGACCATCTGCCTTTAAGATAAACACATCCCTTCCATAGATTTTTGTCTTGTCATAAACAACATCACTTGCTATTACCTTGTGCTTTGTCATCATGGATGCAGCAACCATTGGTCCAATCGAGTCTCCTATTGGGTAACCATTAATAAATGCCTCTGTCCCTCTTAGCTCGCTTTCTGCGATTTCTTCTATTATTGGCAACTGCATCTGCAATACCAATGCAATCTGAAGATTCTTGTATTTTCTCACGATCTCTACATAGTGCCTAACAATCTTTGCTAACATATTGACGCCAATTGCTGAGCGCAACCCATAATTTATTCTTTGTCTATCAGCCCGTGGTTTATCGCCTGCTATCTCATCAACAAAGTTTGTGAACCTTGCTTCAACATCTCTTGTTATTTGATCTATTTTCTTGACAATCCCAAACGGATCAAGAGACGATGGTTCAATTGAAAAAAAATTCTGAAATAGCTTTATCTTTGGTTCAACATCTTTTCTGCCAATCTTTCTTATAATAAATTGCCTTGATTTTGAAGAAAACGACTCAATCCTAGCTGCTGATTGCTCTAGTTTCATCAGCATTTGAGCCAACATAAGCCTTGGATAAAGGAATAAAAGCCCGATGAATAACAAATAGCCAATTATAGTTGTCAATCCATCAAACTCCATGCCCCTCACTGCTCATTTAATTACTTATTTAAAACTTTTTATATGTTTAATTATTAATATGCCTAGTCAAAAAACAATTGCTATTGTATTTGTTATATTGCTTACACTGATAGGCATTGGGATTTATGGTTTATTTGGCACTTCGATGCATTTAGAGTATATTCATTCTTTTTTCTCTAATCTGACATCAAATCCGCTGATAGCAAAAACAAACTTTTCTGCAGAATTGGAAAAGACAAGTATTCAAATCTCTCCAAAGCATCCTGTCTTGATTCATATAAGCACTGAAGAACCATATGTAATAGAAATGCAAGACTCTTCAATGAATATTCCTTATAAAGATGTTACTATTGAAGACTTTAGCGGGAAAATATATGTTAATAAAACCTTCTCATTAGTTGGAGAATTTTACAGTATTCATCTCGAAGATATGAACCTCACAAGAAAAAGCGGAAAGATGAACATAAATAACATAAGCTTCAGCTCAATAGAAATAAAAGATTTGCAGATTGATAAACTGAATTTTGAGAATGCATCGGGTTTGCTTAAAGTGCCTGAGATAGAGATTAGAATTGAGTCCAAACCAATTGAGATAATAGGTCTAAAAGGTAATTTAACATTCAGTCGCAATGGGCTTATGCTAACTGGTATATGCCATCAGATTAAGGTTGAAAAAAATATTGTGGTTTCTGGATAATTGGCTAAGGAAATTCTTATATACTTTCTCGGACATATGAAACATAAAAAAACATCTATTTATTTGTTTGTTTACTTAATAATTATTGGTGATTGCCTTGAGTCAAGAGGATGTATTGAGGATATTGAGAAGGCAGCCGAACAAAGAATTTACCCTTGAAGACCTGGCAGAAAAACTGAAGGTCAAGGTTAATAATGTTAATGTTTGGGTCAATAAATTAGATAAGTGGGGAGTTGTTAGATGCAGAAAAGAAGGCGGAAAGAAATATGTAAAATTGATTAAAAAATAGACTACTATCTATTTTTTCTTTCGATAAGAATCTGACAAATTTCTTATTTTTAGAAGCCATGCCAAATCTTTTGATTGAGATATTCCCTCGTGTTAGTCTTCTAGCCTATAAAATCTTTCTTATTCAGTTGAGCAAGAATTAGACCTATTAGTAAAGGTCTTTTCGTCTATGTTGTACTTTATTTCTGCTTTTGGGAGCTTTATGCCACCCTCGACACTGATTATTGGGTGCAATTTATAGCTGAGTATAACTTCTTCATCAATTTTTAATTTTGTAAATTTCCAAGTAAGTTCCATATCTTTGTCAAATGTTTTTATTGTTGGTTCTGGACCTGTAAATGACTTGATTTTAAATATTATAGGAACCCTGTCTTTTAGTATTATTCTATTCACAATCCCTTTTGTCTTGTTTTTTATTTCCAAAGCAACTGTAAACTCTCTTGTCTTTTTGGATTTTATTATATCTTTTTTAATTATAACCCTCTTTATTCCAAAGAGATAGAAATATAGCACCAGAATTACAATGATTATGACTATAAATAGCGAAGAATAATTTATGTTAAATTTTATTATTACCTCTTCTCCGGGGTTTATTTCTCTAATTATCCACTTAGCTCTGCCTTGGGTGATTTCAGGTTTTGGCCCAAGCAATTGCTGATAGAATTTTGAGTCAAACTCTCCGATGTTTTCAATGAGAGTAAAGTCTTCTGCTTTAGTGTTTCCAACATTTGTGATCTTTATCTCATATTGTTTTCCTATAAAAAATGGTTTTGTTTTTATATCCTTTTCAATTAATGGTGTTGAGATTATATCAAAGTGTTGGATTTCAGAATCTAATGTCCTCTCTTTATAGAATATCTCTGCTCTTAATGAATAAGTTCCGGGTTTACATCCTGGTTCTAATGTAATAGTGTCTTCGATGCCCCTTATTTCATTTGGGCTGATTTCATCAATATTAGCAGAATATTCCCAAACTTTAGTGTTTGGTGAATATATCGAATACTTGACCAAGAGTTCTTGTAAGGGCACTATACCTAAATTCACAACATCTATTTTAATATTTAAAGTTCCTTTGGGCCTTAAATCCCCAGAAATAAAAATCTTACTTATTTTAGCTTGTACCTCTCTTATTACAGTGATGAAGACATTTTTCTCTATGGTTTCCTTTGTATTTAAAGACTCTAAGCTGATAGAGAGTTTGTAGATGCCTGGTGACGTATCATAATATGGTGAGAAGTATAAATTATATGTCTTTTGCGTTCCAGCATTGATAAAACCTATGTTTTCCATGGTCATCCAGGGTAGTAACCCATTAACGTGCATAATAAATCTGTCGTCAATGTCGCTTATGACATTTAATTCGACTTTTCCACTACTTCCAGCGCTGACAGTCAAAGACTCTGGAGATACTGAAAAGGAAAATGTAGAAGCATAAGTAGTTGCAGAAAAACTCAATAAAAATAATAGCACTAGAGCATATTTTTTCATAACTTTATATTTATTTTGTTACTATTTAAATCTTAATGATGCAATCAATAAAATTTTGCAGGGGTAGCCAAGTCTGGTCAAAGGCGCAAGGTTGAGGTTTTCAAAGCAAATGCCTTGTTCCTAAGTGGATTCGTGAGTTCAAATCTCACCCCCTGCATATAGAACCTAATTTATATTCTGAGAATAAAAGCCACATAATCCTTTATTAATACCTTTAACAAAAGATTGGTCATAAAGTTTTTTTGTATTCCTTATGCTCATGATTAGTATTATCATTAACGGTTCTCAGCATAAATTATTAGAATTTATTTATAATTCTTGATTTTCATTTTCTTTTGTTTATTTGGCTTATTAGAAAAGCTTATGCCAGAATTGTTCAGCTACAGCCTTTTACGTCAATATCTCAACCTACAGTATTTGAGTGTCCTAAGTGTGATAGCAAACTAAAATCAATGCCAGGTCAGCTTCCTCCCTTATATGCCTCTCCAAAATGTGGTTATCGCGGTCCAATAGGGTTAAA
Source organism: Candidatus Aenigmatarchaeota archaeon (assembly GCA_039091735.1). Classification (GTDB taxonomy): domain Archaea; phylum Aenigmatarchaeota; class Aenigmatarchaeia; order GW2011-AR5; family JAHLMP01; genus JAWCLB01. The sequence continues at coordinate 8,157 of JAWCLB010000007.1, forward strand.
ACCAGAAGAGATTAGAAAATAGCTACAAATTTATGGCGAGAGCTCTGTACTCTGAAAAAAACATTTTCTTGATTATTTAATCTCTAAGTGTCTTATAATAAGAGGTAGACCCAAAATTACTTGTGCGTAACCTTTATTTTATCCCCTACATCAAGAAACTCTATCTTTACATAATCTTTTGTAAAATCTGTCTCTATTTCTACTTTGTCTTTGATATTATTAGGAAGCAAAGCAATTACTTCTAAACGCGTTGCTCTAAAACCACTTGTAGCCATAAGAATATAACAAACTATATCCTTTTGTTCTACCTCTGGCAACGCTTGTATATTAGAAAGACAACTATCTATATAAGTTACTATTTCTCCTGATGAAAAAGTATCCTTTGTTATGGTTTTTGGGAAGTCTGCTAGTTTCTTTGGAGAGCACTTCTCTGGATCAAACCAACATTTGACAGTAGTTCTAATCTCATCATAGAAATTTGTAATCAATAGTATGATAACGCTAGCAACAACAAGCAGTATTATGATCTTCACAATATATTCAAGAGACATTGCTGCTTTCATAATATTTATAGTTATTGTTTTGGTTATTTAAAAGGATAGTATGCATTCTTGTAATTATTTGATTGATTATAATCGAGAATGTAAAAGTGTGTGAGTCTTTAAAATTCTGCTGATTGAAGATTCACACGAATAGAGGGCTTAACAAATAAAATGCTCTATGAAACAATTTTTTGAGATACAGAAATCTTATCAAAAGATATTGAGTACGCTCGTGCAAAGGAATAAGTTATCTATAAATTTTAAAAGATTACTGTTTACTGTGATATTATGGTAACATTTAAAGAAGAGCGCTATCCAAACGGGACAATAACTTCTACTGAGATAGCGCTATATTGGGCATGCCCAAGAAACTTTGCTTATGTAGATCAAACAGAGGGAATATCTTTTTTTCCATTTCCTGTTGACCAAAAGAAATTACTTAATCTGAGGCATTCTTGGTTCTGGAGGGTTTATAGCAATATTTTAAAGGATGTCAGAGACGAAGGGAAAAGATGGAATGGTATTCCGCGACCAGATATGATTTATAAGATTGTAGGAGACAATTATTCTGATCTCAGGATACATGTGGGCGAAGATAGAAAAAAACTAAAAGAATGGTTCAGAAATGAATTAAATGGCGTAAATACACAATATGCAACAATCGGAGACTTTCTGAACACGAGCGTGGAATATGCAAACCAAGTCTTCAAAGGAGAATCGTCATTAAAAGATAAATTATTATCGTGGGCACAAGAGAATTATCCTAAAGATAACCCAAATGATATAATTATTGGTGTTGACTCTTGGGGCGAATTGAGAAGAGATGACCTTGTTTCAAGACCAAACCTAATTGTTGCATTTAAAAATCCAGATAGAATTGAAATGAGTAAACTCAAGGGAGGGCACTTTACAGACGATTACTTAAGAAAAAGGTTTCTAATTGATCAAGCAAAATTGGCTATGGATTACTACTTGTATAGGATGGATGAAAGAACACTTAAAGAAGCAGCAGAACTCTTTAATAAACCAATTGAAACAGAATGGGATAAGGCTGAGATAGGGATTTTACTTCCAGACAGAGTTCGTATAATAAGCAGTGACATAAATTCTAAATGTTTTAATGCTTCTGAATTTAAGAAAGGGCTTGAAATCGCCAGAGAAGAACTTAAGAGATATAAAAGAGAGAGACCTAAATGGAACGAGCTACCTCACAAAGAGGATACATGTCCTGGAGCACACCCAATAGGATAAAAATTGCTGTGTACAATTGTTGAAGATGTTCTATAGAATGATAATAATACGAAGGGTTATAATTTTAACAGGTAAATGCATCTGCTTTAAGCCGATATATTCTATTCTCTATATCACTCTGTTTATATGCTATTGCTAATACCTTGAGTTTTTTGTCAGAAGGGCAGGTTGCTATCTGTGAAAGAAATGCATTTTTCTTACCAGAAGAACCAATCTCAAGATTTAGATTAGAGGAGTAATATACTCTTCCAGTAGGCTCGCCCATCAATTGAATAAATATTACTGTATTTCCATTTATTGTGTTTTCTGTTATTGTCAGAGTACAATTAGTCTCACTGCATGTAATATTCTCAATCTTAAATCTCTCCTCTGTTTTTTCTACTAATAGATTTGCATATGCAATCTCTCCCTCATCATTAAAATCGCCATCATCGTTCTTGTCAAAGCATGCATAGTATGTGTAATTTCCTTGTTCTGATGGTACAATAAATGGGCAGTCACCATTAGCCAAGCACGTGCAAGCCTCTATTCCACTGCAAGAATCTTTCTTGATGTAAACTATCTTATTTTCACAGTTTGATAAGCCTGATGTGAATGCACGAACTATAGCAGATGGGCTTGTCCTATTTGACGATAAGATTAATGAAATCGAGCCACTACATTGCCTAACTATGTTGATTTTTGCCTCTCTTTTTAGCAAGGAAGGCTCAAAGCAGTCTACCTTTGCTAGCACCACTCCAGAATTATTTGCTCTAAATGTAAACTCAAATGTGCTTGATGATATCAGCTTGAATACCTCCTCTGATAATGGAGTACCATTGTAATTCACAAGAGAAAACAACCCATAGCTACAGTTTCTTACCTCGCACTTGCATGCCCCAGATATAAGGCATGAATCTGGACACGTAAGCACAACACCCTCTTCAACATTTATTATATATTTAGCTTGGGCATAAGGTTCAAAGCATAATGCATTTACTGATATGCTTCCTTCTGCCTGGGCTACGAACTCTATTGTAAATGGTGGTATATCGCTAAGTATAGGAGTAGGCAAAGGCTTTCCAGCCTCATTTGTTATGAACCACACGCCCCTTTTGCATTCGCTGACTGAGCATCTGGCCTTCTGGTCCACAAAGAGATTTTGGTCGCATTGGATGGTTATTGTAGGTGGAAGTGTTGTAGTAGTAATATTCTCTGTTCCTCCGTCCAAATTTATTAATTTAATATTATTTGTAATCTGATTACTACAAGATTTATCTAAGCAATTGCTTTTGAATCCTGGCATATGTAATCTGTTATTTGGCTCATATGCAAAGGTTATGCTATCATAATCATTATCTACAACCATAGCCAAATTTTGGTTTGCCAAAGTAAAATTGTTGTGGAGAAGCAATACAAAAACTAGAAATGGTATTACAAATAAAAACAAGACGCATGCAAAAAAGGCTATTAAGATATTTATTCTCATTTTAATTACCAATTATAAAATTGGAAATTTTAATTATCAATTAATTTATATATTAATTTGAATATAAGCTTTCAAAAAATGTAATGTGTTTTTATTTGTCTATTCTGTTAATAGTTTTATCTAACTCTATCAGTTAAGACTCCTTGCAAAGGCTATACAGCCGATAAATATATTCGTAGTTAAGATGCTAAAATTAAGGCCGATGGTGCAGTAGAGTAAATGCAGACTATAATTAAAAATATATAAAGAGTTTTAGAGCATCTCTAAATGCGAAGCTACTGCAGTAGCTCTGTTGCCTGACAACAGAAGATCCTTGATAGATGGGGTAGTTCACTCAACATCAAGGTAGAACTACATATTGATTTTCTTAAGCCTCTTCTCCAACATATCTACAGCCTTTCTCACGTCTGCAAATGATTTGGAACCAGCACACACTACTCTACCAGAAGAGAAGAGAAGGAATGCAACCTTTGGATCGAACAATCGATATACTAACCCAGGAAATTGCTCAGGTTCATACTCGCTTGCCTCCAAATTAAATGCTAAATCATCGAGGTTTAATTCTTTCTTCAGGTCAACTGTAACTACTATATTCTCTATCTTTATTTTGATGTTTTCTTCATCGATTTTAGGTACAACCTTTTTTACTTTCTTTACAATTTCCCTTAGAGCCTCTTTTACCTCTGGTATAGATCTCGCACCAACACAAATTATTTTTCCTGACCTGAAAATCAGCGACGCTGCCCTCGGCTTATCTAATCTGTAAACTAGTCCGGGAAATTGCTCAGGCTCATACTCGCTTGCCTCCAATACTGTAAGCAATTTATCGAGCGGTATAATCTTATTAATATTTGTAGAAGCGACAACATTCTCAATAATTATTCTTGTTTTTGTGGACATTCTTGCACCTTGGATTTGATAAGAATATATGCTTTAATTTATAAAACTAAAAATATTTAAGGATGTTCATTTATCTGGTTCGCTGAGTTCTGACTGCTCTTTCTTCTTTGATCTCATCCTATAATTTATCAGCTCTTCTATCTTTGTCTTTATCTCATTTATGGACTTGTTTGTAAGTATACTTAGTGCCTCTTCTACTTCAACCGCATATCTCTGAAACATCTCCATACGCCTTTGTTGTTGGTGTTCCCTACGCTTTCCACTCAAATAAAGAGAAAGTCTTCTCGCAGTTTGCTGTAATGCTAGTTTTATTTCTCTAACAATCTCAGGATAGGGCGCTATTGCATTCTTGCTCTCTGAAATGAAAGGTACCCATGCCGAGCACACATGGACAATTATCTTCATTGGAGCATCTGGAATCCCTTGTATTTGCTGTAATCCATATCTTCTCCAGTCGATGTCTTTTATTGCTTCTGTAATTGCACATGCACCAGCCTGATACATTAAAGGCACTCTATTGGCAAACCTTATTAATTCAAATTCATTCTCACCTTTCAGACCATATATTATACCACATTCTATTATAAAGGGGAATCCCCTATAAACCTCTGGCTCTCTTGTAAGAGTTGTTATGAACTCTGCCTCAGGATACTCACGACTCAAGCTCCTTTTCATTTCTTGCTCACCTATTGGAGATAGACAATCAAGTGGTGGTCGCTGAATCTTGGTTTTTTGCATGGCATTCAAAAGCTTTTCTATTTGATCTCTTGTAAGAGAGGCAGGTTTTAAGTCTTTATCCAATTTCGCAAGTTTGCATATTTCGCTCGCTGTTTTAATGCCAGTAGAAGAAAATTCATTAGCGAGAAATGATATAAGTGTTTTTGATTTCGTGGAAGATAGCATTCTCAGCAATAATCCGAACTCCATACCATATGGATGTGGCTTCATCTCTTTGGGTGGTTTTGGAAGCTCATTGACAGCTCTTGGAAAAATTATCTTTCCTTTGGGCGAATAGTAAATTATTTTGGCAAATGGATTTGCTATTGAAGTTGCTTTTACATAATCCTCAATCTGTTTTCTATATTTTCCTAAAAGAATAAATTCGACCCTTACACCATGCTCTTTTAGCCCATTTTTGATTATCTCTTCCTTTACTATTTTGGGTTCATTTTTTAGTGTATCTATATGCAGCTCATAGTAGTATGTATCATTCTTTGATTCAATCTTGCTCCAGATTTTTGTAGGATTGCCTGTCGTTAGTTGTGAATACAAAACCGTTGTTGAGATTCCTAAACCCTGCTGACCTCTATTCTGTTTTATTTTATGAAACTTCGAACCATAAAGTAATTTTCCAAAAACCTTTGGGATTTGTTCCTTAACAATGCCCGGACCATTGTCTTCTACGCTGACGCAAAAAATATCTTCCTTTATTTTCTTAATCTTTATAGTAATCTCTGGTAATATTTCAGCCTCTTGACATGCATCTAGAGAGTTATCAACAGCCTCTTTAACAGCCATTAGCAAAGCCTTCGCAGGATTATCAAGGCCTAGAAGATGTTTATTCTTTTCAAAAAATTCACTTACAGATATCTCCTTCTGCTCTTTAGCAAGCTCCTCAGCTGTTTTTTTCATGCCAATCTTTATTTCAAAAATCTGAAAACAGATGCATGGCTCTCGCCTGCTATGATCCTTTCCAATGCATTTCTTGCAACTTCTAACTCATCTCCCTTCCCTATGATCGAGACGGTTTTGCCATAAACAGATATCTTAACTCCTGTCATCATTTCTATTCTTTTTTTAATTTTACCATTTTTTCCTATAATTCTTGCTTTAATTCTATATAAAGTTCTTTTGTTTTTCGAGATAGGTATTACATACAATGTACAATCTTTAAATAATTTAGAGGCATCATCAAAGCCAAATCCCCTTCCTATGGCAATTATAACATTTTGAGTATTGAATATACTTAAGCTATCACCTACTATTGAAACCTCGCTATTAATCTCTAATTTCACATTTCCCTCGCTCTCAATAACATCCTTTACTTCCTTCAATATCTTAAGTCTTTCTTTTGGTATTCTGATTTTTTTTATCATAATATCTCTTTCAAATATTAAGGATAAAACACTAAAAAATTTGCCTATAAACTTGCTACTGCAACTATAGATTATGCACCATTATTCTTAAAGTTTCAGTTTTGAGAAAAATCATTATTTACTAAAAAGGCCTTTTGATAAGATAGTACAAACATACTAATGATAATTATATTTAAATATTTCTGCAAAATAGAATTATGCTTTTACAGTTGGCTGGCTCGGTTTTGATAGCGCTTGGCATATTTGTCTTATATTTATTAGTCGAGTCTGGAAAAAAGGATAGAGAAGCTTTTATATTAATCGTTCTTTCTCTTGCATTCATAGTTTCTGGTGGTTGGCTTCTTCTAAGCCCTATAGCTTTTGGTGTTTTGATAAAAAAGCTTTTTGGGTTTTTGTTGTTGTGTGTTGGCGGGTTTTTGGCTATATACTTCCCAGGAACAGGTTATAAGCCAGAGGGTTTTCTTAATCTAGGTATTTTACTTGGTCTTATTTTTCTAATATTTGGCATATACTTAGTATTGTTTTGATAGGATAGTTGCGAGAAATCCGTATTGTATGCAGGCAATCTTAAAGAAGCATAACTACTTGATTTTATTAACCAACATATTCCTGCTCTTTTTTTGGCTTTACAACAGGAAACATTACTGGTGGTGGGAGTTGCAAGTCATCAGCAAGAGCTATAATTTTGGTTAGGCATCTTTTAAAAATTACATTTAGTATTGGCACTGCTATTTCCTCTGGCAACCTTTTATTTTTCTTCCATTCCTTTAGGACCTTTTCATTATCATTTGCCTGATAGAGAAGCTCGCCAACTAAATTTATGCTTCCGATATCGGGCTCATATGTTGTTTTGAACTCAAACTCTATTGCTAATATCTTTTTAGGAAGTATATCTATCTTTTTTTCATCTATACTTTTTATCATTGGTGTTGAGTTTACAGATATGTTGGACTTCTCTTCTATTTCTTTTTTTACCCCATTAACTGACTTGAATGTCAAACCTAGCACTGTTATACAAATCACCTGCTAAATATATCATTTATTAACTTAAATATTTTTATTAAGTTATATTTAATGTTAATAGCGTGACAAATATGAAGGTTCTAATCCCACTAGTAGATGGTTTTGAGGAAATAGAGGCTATAACAATAATAGATGTCTTGAGAAGGGCAAAAATAGATGTTACTGTAGTTGGCTTAATAACAACAGTAGTAGAGGGTTCTCATAATATAAAAGTCATAATAGATAAGAGGTTTTCAGAAATAAATCCAGAACAGTTTGATGCACTGGTACTTCCTGGAGGAAGCCCTGGTTATATCAACCTTGCAAACAGCAATACTATATTAAATCTTGTCAAGGATTTTAACCAAAAGAAGAAGATAATAGGAGCTATATGTGGAGCTCCTATAGTTTTGGCAAAGGCAGGAATTCTAGAAGACAAGATTGCCACATGTTATCCTGGGCTAGAAAACAAGATTCCAAGGCCACGTGAAGGCAGCGTTATCGTTGATAAAAATATCATTACATCAAAAGGGCCGGGAACAGCAATGTCGTTTGCATTGAAGCTTGTGGAAATTTTAGCAGGAAAAAAGGAGATGATGAGACTAAGAGAAGAGCTTGTTTTTAGTGAGTGATATCGTGCTAAATCAAGATGAGTATATAGTATTGAAGAAGATAAGTGAAAGGCACATCATAACTAAACAAGAACTTGTAAGTATTTTCAAAAAAGAAAACCCAATAATAAATAAGATAGCAAAGAGTTTGCTCGAAAAAGGGTATATAACTGCATTTAGTTTTGGTCAAGCATATCTCATCATAACAAACGAAGGCTTTAAGGCGCTAGAAGATTATGAAAAGTAGCATTATTGATTTTAAAAATGCATCTATATCAAAAGATCTTTTTAACTAAATGTCGATTGGTATTTGAGAGTGTGATGCTCCATTTAGACCAACATGATACTAATATTTGTGGAGATATTTGGTCAGTATAGGTAAAATTCAAATAGAAGGCTTTGCAAAGGATGTAAAGATAAATAGGCTCTATAGGAAATAGCAAACCAAAAGCTAAAACTCTGCCCTAAATGCAAAAGGCAACTTGATGATGAACTAAAAGGGGAGGATATTCCTGTTTTTTAAAATCTTATTTCTACTTTAATCTTTTATTAAATCCATAACCTTCTGGGCTTTTCATAATCTTGAAAGAAGAATAAATTTTCCTTATTTAACAGCATTAATAACAATATAGAACTAAGCCTATGTATAGCCCCGCCCGGATTCGAACCGAGGTCAACTGGTCCAGAGCCAGTTATGCTTGGCCACTACACCACGGGGCTTTTTGTAAGCAAATCTTAAAATGACTTCATCGATATTGATGCACTATACCATAGCTGTACTTTAAATAGTTTGATTATAGTTTACGACGCAAATACTTAAATTTCAACATTACATTTATATATATGAAACCTAAAATAGAAAGGGTGGATTTTGGAAATATAGTTATTGACGGAAAGAACTATGGAAGCAAGGATTTAGTAGTATATTGGGACAAGATAGAAGAAAGAGAAAAGTCCCATTTCTTTTCTGAAAAAGAATTCAAAAAAATTTTATTGCGCGAGCCAAAAATAGTTATTATCAGCACAGGATTTTACGATTGCGTTAGAATAGAAAAGGGTATAAATGTTATTGCAAGGGTTAATAAGGTTGATTTGCTCATAATGCGGACAAAAGAGGCATGTGAGAAGTTCAACTCGCTTGACGATAAGGTCGTGCTTGTGCTCCATTCTACTTGTTAGCACAATTTATACAAGGCATTATTCATTATTTAAACTTTATTTATTTAATCTAAAATATGAAGAAATCGACAAAGCAACTTGTGGTAACATTAGCAATTGTCTTTACAATGACTTTGTCAGTAGTTGCATACCCGTTTTTGAGTATATTAAGAAGCGAGTCCAAAAATAGAACAAAAGAAATAAAGGGTTTTATAATAAAGGGTAACATAAGCGATAACTTACGATACGATTATCTTAGGATGGGTATAACATTTTTAACTCTAATATATAATGAAAGTATTCCAAATGATGTTATAAACCTCATAGAGGGCATCCCACAAAGGTTTACAACAACATATGGAGAGGTTCAAATAATAATTTTGGAAATCCCTGGTGATAAAAACTACGTAGTTTTAGAGAACATAAATGACATTAGATATATTAATGTAACAGATAACATAACAGATGAGATTAATGATCAATTATGTGAGATTTTGATATATCCTCCTGTTGAATGTGTAATAAGTGGTTAAAGATATTATTACCTCATTTTTCATGAGTTTGCTGAGAGATATTTAAAGATATTTTATATTAAATTTAATCTATGAATGCTAAAGAATTAAAGAAAAGATATATAGAATTTTTCAAAGAGAGGGGGCATAAAATAATTGAGCAGGGTCCTTTAATACCAGAGAATGACCCAACGGTCTTATTTACTACAGCAGGTATGCATCCGCTCATCCCTTTTCTTTTAGGTCAAAAACACCCTAGTGGAAAAAGGTTGGTTAATGTTCAGAGATGTCTAAGAACAGATGACATCATGGATGTTGGCGATGCATTTCATAACACATTTTTTGAGATGCTTGGAAACTGGAGCCTTGGGGATTATTTCAAAAAAGAGGCTATAGAATGGGCATACGAATTTCTTACACAACATTTAAAGATAGATCCAAAAAGAATAAATGTAACGGTTTTTGCTGGTGATAAAGACGCGCCTTGTGATAGTGAATCAATAGAAATATGGATGAATCTTGGCATACCAAGAACAAGAATATTTCTCAATCCGAAAAAAGATAATTGGTGGGGTCCTGTGGGCGAGACAGGACCGTGTGGTCCAGATACTGAAATCTTTTATGATACAGGAAAAGATAGATGCTCGGAAGGTTGTAGACCAGGATGTAAATGTGGCAAATACTTCGAGCTTTGGAATTTAGTCTTTATGGAATACAACAAAATGAAGAATGGAAAATATGAAAAACTCAAACAGAGAAATGTTGACACAGGCATGGGTGTTGAAAGGACAACTGCTATATTAGAAGGTAAGGATAATGTTTATGATACAGAGCTGTTTTTCCCACTTATAAAAAAAATAAGAGAATCCTCAAAAAAAATTGATACAAAGGCTGAAAGGATAATTGCTGATCACATAAGAGCAGCTGTTTTTATCATTAATGATGGGGTTATTCCATCTAATATAGAGCAGGGATATGTTTTGAGGAGACTAATAAGAAGGGCTATCAGATTTTGCAGGCAGATTGAAAGCAAGCCAAACCTTATGATAGATTTGGCAAATCTCGTAATTGAAATCTACAAGGATGACTATCCAGAGCTTTTGAAAAATAAAGATTTTATACTAAATGAATTAAGAAATGAGGAAAAAAGGTTTAAAAAGACGCTCGAGATAGGGCTACTGCGTTTCGAAAGGCTTAAGCCTGTCAATAACACAATCACAGGCAAAGATGCTTTTCTACTTTTTCAGTCTTTTGGCTTTCCAATTGAAATAACAAAAGAACTTGCTGCTGAAAGAAATTGGGGGGTTGACGAAAAGGGATTTGAAGAAGAGTATAAAAAGCACCAAGAGCTTAGCAAAAAAAGTATAGGCGGCATTTTCAGAAGCGGTCTTCAAGACCATAGCGAAATCTCGAAGAGGTATCATACTGCAACCCACC
>JAWCLB010000007.1:19143-26165 GCA_039091735.1 Candidatus Aenigmatarchaeota archaeon
CCACCTGCTACATCAGGCATTAAGAGAAGTTTTGGGGAAGCATGTACAGCAAAAAGGTAGCAACATTACTCATGAGAGACTAAGGTTTGATTTCTCACATCCAAATAAACTAACAGAGGAAGAGATAAAAAGAGTCGAAACTCTGGTAAATGCAAAAATAAGAGAGGCTCTTCCAGTAAAGAGGATAGAATTAAGTCTCGAAGATGCAAAAAAACTGGGTGCTATTGGATTATTTGACAAAAAATATGGAGAAAAGGTTTCAGTATATTTTATTGGTAATTTTTCTAAGGAGATATGCGCAGGCCCTCATGTAAAGAATACCTCTGAAATTGGTAAATTCAAGATAATAAAAGAAAGTGGTGTATCTTCTGGTATCAGAAGAATAAAAGCGGTTATAATTGATGATAACCTATCCAAAAAGCGATGATAAACCTTCAGCAGCCTCTTCTGCCTTTTTTTCGATATCTTCTGTCTTCTCCTCCTTTTTTTCCTCCTTTTTCTCCTGCTCTTGTGGTGTAACTGATGCTGTGGACATGACAGATTTTTTTATTGCCTCGTCTATGTCAACGCCCTCTAATGCAGAAACCAATGCTTTAATCTGGGCATCTTCTACCCTTTCACCAATAGACTCGACTATTTTTTTCAGATTATCCTCATTTATTTCCTTCTTAGCAGAATGCAAGAGTAATGCTGCATATATGAGATTCATTTTAATCACTTCTTATAATAGAATAAAAAAGTTTAAAAAGGTTAAAAGATCTTGGAATTAATAATAAGTAAACTTTTTTAACTCTAATATATTTCATAAAAAATATAGATTATCAAGACGAAAAATGTATTAATAAAACAGATATATAGATTACTATGCTCTTTCAACTGCTTGAATGTGATTATATTCAGAACCAGAAACCAATAATAAGAATGTTTGGTAAGACGGAGAAAAACACATCTGCATGCTTTTTCTATGAGGACTTTTATCCGTACTTCTATGTCGAGGGTAAAGAAGAGGAGATAATAGAAGCACTCAAAGATAGGGAAGAGGTTGCCAAAATAGAAAAGAGTGAAAAATTCTCACCTATTGGTTATCAAAAAAAGCCGATAAATGTCTTAAAGATAACAACAAAAAAACCAGAGGATGTAGCAAGGATAAGAGAATTTTTGGAGATGAAAAAATGTGTCAAAACTATCTACGAGGCAGATATTTTATTCAAATACAGATTCCTTATAGACCAAGACATTTGTGGCATGGATTGGTTGGAAGTGGAGGCCAAGAAAATACCAACAAAAACTGTTAAGGTTCCGAGTTTTCAAATCACTAAAATTAAAAAGATAAAAAAAGATACCAACGCCGCATTGAAATACCTCTCATTAGACATAGAATGCCTGCCAAAGGATTTTTCAAAGCCAATAGACCCAAAAGAAGACCCAATAATAATGATATCCTTGGCTTTTAAACCAAAATACAGAAATGCTGACTCGCTTGTGTTAGTAGCAAAGAGTATAAAAGACGAAAAATTAAACATTGTTTCATTCAAGAACGAAGAGGAAATATTAAAAAAGTTCTTGGAGATTGTTGACCAATTTGATCCTGATATAATAACAGGATATAATATACAAAACTTTGACCTTCCTTATTTGATAGAAAGGCTAAAACAAAATAAATTACCGCAAACCTTTGGTAGGTGCAATATCAAGCCTGCATTTACTAAAAAGTTTGGAGCATTAGAACAGTGTGTAGTTCCTGGAAGGGTTGTCTTTGACCCATATCAAATACTAAAAATGGATCCTTGGATAAAATTTAAGCATTATGACCTCAATACCGTTGCAAAAGAATTGTTGGGCGAAGAAAAAGTAGATATAAAATATAGAGAAATGGAAAAATATTGGAATGGTGATAAAGACCAATTAAAGAAATTCATATTATATTCTCAAAAAGATGCAGAGCTTGCACTGAAGCTTGTAATAGATAAAGGCTTAATGGACAAATTCTTTGAGCTATCAAAAATCTCGGGATTGCTCCTGCAAGATTCTTTTGGTGGACAATCCATAAGAGTAGAAGTAAAGATGATGCACGAGTTCAAAAAAAGAAATATATTAATGTTGTCAAAGCCGACAAAAACAGAACTAGACAAAAGAATAGCTGAAAGGGAGAGGCTTGGTCTAACAGGTGCGGTAGTTCTAGAACCAAAAGTAGGACTCCATATAAAGGGATGTACATTGGTTTTAGATTTTACATCTCTTTATCCAAGCATAATAAGAACATACAACATATCAACCGATACCCTCATTAAAGATGAGAAGGAGTTAGATGAAAATGAAAGAAAATATATAGAGACACCAACAGGAGTGAAGTTCATTGATCCATCAATCTATATCGGAACTATGCCAAAAATCCTTGAAACACTTATAGAAAGAAGGGCAAAAATAAAAAAAGAGATAAAAAAAACAGAAGGTACTAAGAAAAGGATACTCAATGCGACCCAATTAGCCCTAAAGGATATGTCCAACAGCTTCTATGGCTATACTGGCTTTGTAATGGCAAGGCTTTATCTTCTCGAAATAGCTAATGCAATCACAGCTATTGGAAGAGAAAATTTATTTAAAACCAAAAAAATGATAGAAGAAAAGTTCCATCTTAAAGTAATCTATGCAGACACCGATTCAGTCTTTCTGGAAACAAATATAACGAATTTGGATGAGGCAAAAAAAATGGGCGAAGAAATATCCAAATATGTCAGCGAGGCATTGCCTGGTTGTCTTGAGCTAAAATTCGAGAAAGTGTTTAGAACTTTCTTAATTTTAACAAAAAAGAGATATGCGGGCTGGAGCTTTGAACAAGTCAATAATGAGTGGAAGGATCAAATCGAAACAAAGGGTATAGAAACAATAAGAAGAGATTGGTGTGAACTCACAAGCGAAACCATGAATAATGTACTTGAACTGATACTAAAGCACGGAGACATTAAAAAGGCTACAGATTATGTAAAAGAGGTAATTCGAAAGCTCAAAAACAATGAAATTCCTCTAGAGAAATTGGCAATTGTCAAAGGTATTACGAAATCGATATCGTCTTATAAGGGAGTCCTCCCTCATATAGAACTTGCCAAAAAATTGGCTGAGAGACACCCAGAAAACCCACCAAAAATAGGTGATAGAATAGGTTTTGTGATAATAGCTGGCAATGCTATGCTGTCAAAGAGGGCAGAAGATATAGAATATGTTAAAGAGAAGGGTCTCTCAATAGACTCAAATTATTATATATCAAATCAGATATTGCCACCAATAGAAAGGATAATGAGAGCAGTGGGTGTTACTAAGACAGAATTGTTGGGGGGTGGACACCAAATAAGCATAAATGAAATTATGAAAGAAAGAAAGAGTGTGGAAAAGGTAGAAATAAAAAAAGATGAAGCAACGAAATTAGACGGTTGGGAAGAATTTGTTTGTGAAAAATGCGAAAAAAGATACAAGAGGATGCCGCTTAAAGGTAGTTGCAAGTGCGGTGGAAAAATCATGATACACTTTCGGGGCTCACTCTCAAAAATATGCAAACAACCATGATAGCTTCTCAACCACTTATGAAAACTAAATAGCTATCTTAATTAATAAATTTTAAAAATATCTAACAAATGATAATGAATTTTGAAGAGGAAAATAAAAGGCTGGTCGAATATTTGGTAAAGAGCAGAGCGATCAAATCCAAAAGAGTGAAGAATGCCTTTCTGAGAACACCTAGGCACTTATTTGTTCCAGAAAGATACGAAACTAATGCATACCTTGATATGCCATTGCCAAGCCTTAAAGGTCAAACCATCTCTCAGCCAACAATAGTTGCAGTTATGATTGAAGGCTTAGAACTCAAGAAGGGACAAAAGGTTTTAGAAGTTGGTGCAGGAACAGGCTGGAACGCTTGCTTAATAGCAAGATGTGTCTTTCCTGGCAAGGTGATTGCAATAGATATAGAAGAAGAAATAGTGGAGTTTGCAAAAAATAACATAAATAGGCTCGGGGTTAAAAATATTGAAATTATATATGGAGACGGGTCAATTGGTTATGAAAAGGAAGCACCATATGATAGATGCATAGTAACTGCAGCATGCCCTAAAATACCTCAGCCTTTAATAGACCAACTTAAACCAGACGGGAAGCTGATAGCACCTGTTGGTGATGTATGGAGCCAGCGTCTTATACTCTATGAAAAAAGAAATAATAAAATCAAGGATTTAGGTGGTTGCGTTTTTGTCAAGCTAAAGGGAAAATACGGATTCGACTAATTTTTTGATTTTAAGTAATTGCTTACTTTTTAGATAGTTTATAGCTTGGCATTTAGTTATGAAGTTATAATAAATTTCAAAACCTTTCATAATAGCATTTGCTAAATAAATAGAACCATGAAAACTTCGTATTTATTCAATTTGTATAGAAATTTGATTTGCATCTATCTCAAAAAATACATAATCAAGATACCTACAGTAAAAATTCCAAGCGAAACCAAGAATTGTTGAAAGTTTGATTTCTCTCTGATTATAGGTATTAAATCTGATGCTGCTATGTAAAGAAAACCGCCTCCTGCAAACGGGATTAAAAATACAATAGAAAATTCTATGTAGCCAGAGAGATAATATCCAATTATACCACCAATAACTGCTGTTAATGCTGTCATAAAATTCATAAGCAACGCATCCCATTTTTTAAATCCACTATAAACCAAAACCCCAAAATCTCCAAGCTCTTGCGGAATTTCATGGAGCGCTACTGCAAGTGTTACTGCCACTCCCAACGGGATACTAATCACAAAACTAGCTGCTATTATTAAGCCATCAATAAAATTATGTATCAAATCCCCAAAAAGATTCATGTATCCAAAGGTGTGAATAGTACATTTTCCATTATGGCAATGCCTCCATTGAAGCACTTTTTCTACTAAAAGAAATAAAATAAACCCAATTAAGGTATATAGAAATACATCATAACCAGTAAATCTTTCTACTGCTTCTGGTATCAGATGAAGAAAGGCGCCACCAATTAAAGCACCAGCTGAAAAAGCAATTAAGAAAAATAAGATTTTTTCCATTAGCCTTTCTTTTAACAATATTGTAATTATGCCAACGAATGAAATTAAGCTAACAAAGAGTGTATATATAATTATCAACAATAAAGTGCCCACTTTTGCATCATCTCATCCTTAATAAATCCTTTGTTCTTTCATTATTTAATAGTCAGTCGTTTTTGATTTTATCTGTCTAATGCATAAATATTTTGTATTCTGGACAGATAATAGACTAATTATTTGATATGGGTTTCAATATAAGTTATATCTAATTATCATCTTTAGTCCGCCAGATCGCTTTGCCCAAGGTTGTCCTTGTTTCAATATAAGTTATATCTAATTATCATAAGTAAAATATTTTAACAGAGGTATTTTTATCATCTAGAGGAGCTATTATTTTTAAGTGATGCGTACTCATTAAAAAATAATCTTGCTATTTCTTTATTCTTGAGAATAACAAGGTTTTCGTCATTATAAAGATATCCGCTACTTGTTGGGTTCAAAGAGCCTGTCACTACAGTCTCGTTATCTATGATAAAAAACTTATAATGCAAGAATAATGGGCTGTTAAAGATTTCAACATCAACTAAATTATCCTTTAGCCACTTGAACATACTGTACTTTGACCCTGCCTGTACTCTGTCGAAAAGGCCGGAAACGATAACTCCTCTGTCTCTAGCCCTAATCAATGCTGTCTTCGTATCGTTGTCAGTAAGAGAGAATAGACAAAAATGAATACTCTTGCTTGCTCTATCTATCTCATTTATTATATGTTCTTTGCAGTTATCCTCTGGACAAAAATAATTTCTTATCTCAACATCACCAAAGCTTGTATTCCTCAAAATAATATGTGTAAATTCTGTCTTTTTACTTTTAGTATCGCCGAATTCGTTGTTCCACATCTCCTCAAACTCTTTCAGGTAATTCCGGCTTATTAAAGAAGAGTTTATAATTATCAAATCATCGTATGATTTTTCTTTTGTTGGATTGAAAGAACCTGTCCAAACCATTCTCTTGTCTTTTACACAGAATTTATTGTGCATCAAATTATTATATTTAGATTTTCTTGACACATCTGTTTTGATATTCTCCTTCAATATTGCCTTAAGCTCATTATATTTTGATGATTCCTCAATGCTTGCTTGGTCATCTATTATAATTCTAATTTTAACTCCCCTTTCTTTTTGTGCAAGTATCGCGTCCACAAATGAATCAAGGTTCACTTTATATAGCGCACAATATAAGAATTCGTCTGAGCTCAGAATAAACTCATTTAATATATTTTCGCAGTTGTCAGAGGAACAGAAAAATATACTAACATTTCCATTTTCTTCTCTTGTGCCAAATCTAATAATATTTGAGGTAGTAGTTAAATGCGAGACAAATGCGAAAGATGATGATATCAGAACAAATATCAATATATGTACTTTCTTCATAAAGTTTAATAAGTATTTAATCTTTAATTTGAATTGTTGCCCCTGTAGCTCAGGTTGGATAGAGCACCAGCCTCCTAAGCTGGGTGTCGTGAGTTCGAATATGCAAATTGATGCCCTTGACATCAGTTTACTAAGGAAATCTCACCAGGGGCATAACATGTTAAATGTGAGAAAGAATCAACAAACCATATATAGAAATGAGAAAATGAAAATATGTATAATATTCAAAATCTTAAAAATCATACTAAAGTTTTCTGTTAAGAATTGTAAGT
Organism: Candidatus Aenigmatarchaeota archaeon; assembly: GCA_039091735.1. Lineage (GTDB taxonomy): Archaea > Aenigmatarchaeota > Aenigmatarchaeia > GW2011-AR5 > JAHLMP01 > JAWCLB01. The sequence goes on from JAWCLB010000007.1 coordinate 25,902, forward strand.
CTCGATAAAAGTAAATAAAACAAAAAATTTGGATTATCCTAGAGAAAATAACAGAATTAGCTATACTTACTATGCAAGTGTTCGATATCCAGAAATATTAGTTATCAACTAGGCTCAAGATAAGAGCAAGTGCGTAAAGCATTACTCCAAATATTTTGAGGTTGTGCTTGAAACTGGGCAAATCGTTTTGGTTAAAAATGATTTAAGAGATGTGGTAACTGCAATAGATTTAAGTAATTATACTATCAAAAAGATTAAACAAAA
>JAWCLB010000008.1:0-18532 GCA_039091735.1 Candidatus Aenigmatarchaeota archaeon
TTATTTACTATTTTCTTAAATACTTGTGGATATTCAGCAAGATATTGTGCTATGTAGCTGAGGCTGCAACAAGGTCTTTAAAGCATTTTTACAATGTAAGAAAGAAGACTTCAGAAGATAAAAAGGTGAAGAAAGAATCCAAAAGAGATTCGAAGCAAGCATAATTTTCTAGGCATCTTATAAATTATGAGCTCATTACGCAAAGTATTTATAATAAGCGATGGAATTTAGCGCTATCATAGAAGGTGAGGATGATTATTTTGGGGGCGAGAGGATTGTTGGCTCTTCACTTAAGAAAAACTAAGATTATGGAGAGAGTCAAAAAAACTTAATCAGTAAATAACATATAAATCAGCAAAGGGCGCGATGAGCAAACAATATAACAATGATTTGTAATTTTTGGTGTGCTATTAATTAAAGCCTTGCAAGAAATCATAAGCTAGCTAATAGATGAATCGCGAGCAATAATTATTTACTTATAATAAAAAGTTGGTTCCAAGCACAGAAAGCAGCTGACAACATTTGGCTATCTTTTTTCAAATATAAAAAGTGATATGTTATGGATAACTATGCTCACTTAAACAATAAATAAACCGCCAAGCACAGAAAGCAGCTGACAACATTTGGCTATCTTATTTTTCGAATATAAAAGTGATGTATTAGATAGCCATGCTCACTTGTTCCACAGCATTGGAAATAATGTGCACAATTTTCAGTAATGCACAAAATACAAATACAAGATGTTTCCCAAACCGAAAAATGCTTTGTCCTGCAAAAAGCAATAGAATGTTACAAGACTGCATGACATTGAAATCAAGAATCTAATGCCTTCTCACATACATGTGATTGCACAAATATCTCAGAATATACAAAGGTCATGAGAATTTTGAAAGGCAGAGCCTCTTATGAGACACCAAAAAATCTATGGAGCAGCTTTAATGATTCTTTTGACAGAGAAGAAAAACCAGAAATTATTTTGCAATATTCCATGCACGTGAAATCTCTGTGCTTTAGCTCGTGGTTCAAATAGAGGCATTGTTAAACACATCTTTCAATAATACTCTAATTTATACAGATATACAAACTTAATTCTCTTTAATCTTCTCCACGGACTATATTAGTGACTTTTTGATTTTTGAAAAATAAGTAGTTAAGTTAACTTCAGTTCTATCAATATTAACAGGAGACCAGAGATTTTTTTCAAGGCATGATTTTATGCACTATATAATTTATAGTAATTCATCTACCTGCTAGCATGCGAATTTCTTACAAGGCTTTAAATAAAACTTACAAAGATTTGGATTCAGCAAAAAGATTACAAGGATGCATTTAAAGAGTAATAAGAAATAAAAGCGGTAGAAAAAATTATTATATAGATTATCAAGAAATGGCTTCTTGGGCAATATAATAATTTACAAAAAGAATATGAAAGATGCTGATGCTATTGCTATTAGCCAAACCCCTTTATCCCATCTGAAAACCCTAAATCCATCAAGAGGCGGAAAAGGTATTAGATTAAATATGGCAAGCCATGCATTAACCCTTGCTCCAAATGAGAATATGCTCATTGGAGTTAAGATATTTAGGACAACAAATATCACTCCTAAGCAAATATTCATAACAGGACCTGATAACGAGATTAATCCAAACTTCTTTTTGCTTATTGGAACAATCCTTCCCCACAAGTCTATTCTTGGATGAATGACAACTGCACCGGGCGCTGCGAATACAAAACCAAAAAGCGACAAAAATATTGCTAATAAAATGCCATTGGACCACATCTGATATTCTGCAAAGCAACCAAATCTTCTAGCCATTGTCCTATGACCGATTTCGTGAAGCACAAATCCAAATGAAACAGCGACAAGTGATATAATGAATGTGCTGGGTAGTGTGACAACATCAACACTAAAGATACCGCCTGAAAAAGCGATAGCAAATGCTATGGCTAGACCTAATGCAGATATTACCAAACCCTTTATCTCGTCTGTTTGCATATATATCAGCTTAGTGTTTTGAGAAGCATCTAAAAATATTGAAATTAAGTTTTAAATATATCATGCTATTGATGAAACATAAAATAGTTGGTCTTTCTACATGACTCATTTCTTATAAATATAAAAATCATTTATCATGCTTGGGTTTTTTTCGGTATGATAATCCAGGCAATCAGATATGCTAATATACCAGTCCCAAAGACAAGAACAAATATAATCCAAATTAATCTAATAAGTATAGGATCCACACCAAAATATTCTCCTAACCCACCACAAACACCACCCAACACCTTATCTTTTTCAGATCTGTACAATCTTTTCTTGACCATGCAATCAGCTTTATCTATATATGTAGAACAGATATATAAAGTTTTAATAAATTTTTTGTGTAATCTTCGCCAATATTTCTGGCATCTTTTCTTCAATAGCCTGTACAATAATTGTATTTACCACTTTTCTAACTTTTACTATTTCTAATAACACCTGATTATCTTTAACCGTGTCTTATCTTTAGTGCCTCATCAACTAATCCTATATCTTTTTGGTCTTTTATCGGAGTTGTTTGTACAATTGGATTAAAGGCTACCTTGTTTTTCTCTAATTCCTGATACACCTTAAGAGTTTCAATAATCTCATAATAGCCAAATAAATCCTTGAAAAAGCGCTTCAATTATCTTTTTCGTAATTTTCATTTTTTCTATGTTATCGAATAGAAACCTTTGCATTTCTCTACTTCTCAAACTTCTTCATTATTAAGATCTTCTGCAGTGTTGTGTATCTTCTCTTAATGATTTTTTGCTTATTGATATTTTTTGATGCAGTATCGGCCGGCATTATAAAATTAAAGCTTTTAAAACTTTCAAATGGTTATTGCTATGGAATAAATAATATAAAGGCACACATCTTATATAATTTTAGAAGGACTATCAGGAGATTCTAACACCTCACTCTTTCTTATCTCAACTTTGCTGACCGAATATAGTTTTTTGCATTCATCTTTCATTCGGTTTGCCATCTCACTAAATATCATGAATTTGACAAAATCATCAAAGTTATTCTTATCAGCAAAATCCATGACAACCTTGTTCATCAAGGCCCTCGCCTTATCGGCTATTGACTTATTAACATTTCTTGAAAAAAGCAAGATGCCCTTAACCCTTATCTTGTAGTTATCCTTTGTAGTTACAACAATATTGTTATCAACCCTTGTAATCCCTGCTCTAACTATGTGTGAAATATATTCCCTAAGACATTCATGACCATCAAAATCTGCAATTATCTTTTTGTCATCGCTTTTCCTTATTTTAAATATTAGTTTAACATAGAATCTTGAGAGGTCCTGAGTAAAATCGCTAAGGCTGACTTCAATCCTCTTGTTGATTAAATTCTTCGCATCAATAGCCAAAACTTCTCCTATTGCTTTGTTGTCAAATATTTTTGGAGCAAATATCTGAAACCACTGCTTTTTTGTTGGCATAAATTCACCAAAAATATTAATAATTAATAAATATTAATAAACATAGTGATTTAAATGACAGGAAAATTTTTAAAGGTTAGGTGCAAAAATTGCAAGAACGAGCAGGTAATATTTTCAAAGGCATCTACTGTAGTTAGATGCCTGGTTTGCAATGATATAATCGCAGAACCAACAGGAGGAAAGGCAAGGATAAAAACCACAGTGTTAAAGCTTATGAAGTGATCAAAATGAAACAAGGAGAACTTGTAATATGTAAAATCACGAAGATCAATCCGCATTCTGTTTACGTGACAATAAATGAATGCGATAGACAGGGGATGATACATATTTCTGAAATAGCCAGCGGTTGGGTTAAAGATATAAAAAAATATTTAAAGGAAGGACAAATTGTAGTTTGCAAGGTGTTAAATGCAAATGAGAATATAATAAGACTATCAATAAAAAGAGTTGACCAAAACCAAAAAATAAACAAACTTAGGGAATATAAAGAAGAAATAAAATCAGAAAAGATGCTTGAATTTGTTGCAAAAAAGTTGAAGCAGACAGAAGATCTAGATGAAATAAAAAAGAGAATAAAAGAAAAATTTGGTTCCATAAAACTCTGCTTTGAGACAAGCCTTAAAAATGAAAAGGCCTTGGAAGAGATTCTGGAAAAATCATGGATAAGATTAATGAAGAAGACTTTTGAAAAGACAATAAAAGAAAAAGAATTTGAATTCAAAGCAAAACTGAAATTGATGAGCTTTGAACCGAATGGAATAGAGATAATCAAAAAGGTATTGAGCAATAATAGAGGATTTGATATAACCTATATATCTGCTCCAGAGTATCTTGTTCGATTTAGAAGCGCTGACCCCAAAACAGGAAAAAAGGAATTTAATGAGAGGCTTTCTGATTTAGTAGAAGATGCCAAAAAGAATAGTTGCTTTGCCGGCGTTGAAATTTTGAAAGGTGAATAATATGGCAAAACTCAGACCATGGAGATGTTATAGAAGGATTGAAAGACCGAACACAAGGCAATCAGTACATGTACCAAAAAAGGGATATGTAAAGGGTGTGCCAAAACCGAAAATAGCCCAATATGAGATGGGCATAAAAAAGGAATATGATAAGAAATTATTTTTGGTGGCCAAAACTCCGCATCAAATCAGACACAATGCATTGGAGTCTGCTAGAATGGCTATTGTAAAAGCCCTTGAAAAAAAGACCAAAGAATATTTTATAAAACTAAGAATTTATCCTCATCATGTGTTTAGAGAAAATCCGTTGGCAACAGGTGCAGGAGCTGATAGATATCAACAGGGCATGAGGATGAGTTTTGGCAAGCCTATAGGTACATCAGCACAAGTTAAAAAAGAGCAAAAGATTTTTGAAGTCAGGATTAATAACGAATTTGTGCAGTTTGCTAAGGAAGCACTAAAAAAGGCAGGTTACAAGCTACCACTTAAGTATAAAATAATACTCGAGTAAAAAGACTTAAATAATGGATAAAAAGATAGCAACAGTTCATGGTGTACAGTCATCTTAATTCTGAAAATTCCAGAATCATATAAACGCTTTTAAAAATTCTAATAAAAATTGAGTTGCACTCTAACTTTGCAATTTATGTTATTGAGGAAGCTTTGTACTTTTTATAAGTCTTTCAGCAATTGGTCTATGCTGCTTCTTAATTCCTCATTTGTTGAATTCAATTATGTCTCTGCAAGCACAAATTCTATATGTCCTACAATAGCACAAAAGATTTGCTGGCACAATTTATAGCTTTTTCTTACAAAAAACATCTAATAGCTTGCGATGCACACCTGCGTAAAATCGCTATCAATTCCCTGCCCGATTGCTGCAATCTCTTTCTTCTTTGTTTTGTCAAAGATTCTTTAAGTTTTTCATTCTCTTATTGCTTTGTGCAAAACTTCAATAAGCTTGCCGCTTTTCTCAGCAAACAACCAAATTTTTCCACTTCAAAGATTTTAAGCTCTTTGATATGTAATGATTTTCACGATGAAGAATTTATACTACTCTGGATAATTCTGTTAATCTCCTAAAGTTGATAGTATAATTCATGGGCACATTTTTCTAGAAATTCTCAATGACATCTCAAGATTGGTTTCACAATCTTCGACAGTATAAAAAAGAGGACTCATCCCACAGGGTAGCGTGAGTAAATCCCCTTTTTGGAAATCTTTAACATCTTCTATTTTTCTGATACCCCATGCAATTCTTTTATTACTTCGATATTTTGGATATTTGGTAATGTTATATTTAGATGCATCAAAACTTATGATTTCAATCTCAGAATCAAATAGCTCGTCCCAATCCATCTTTCCACAGGTATGAACACCCGGAATTACATCAAAACTATTGAATAGAGGTGCCCATAACCTTTTGTAATTAAATCCAGCCTGTCCTAAGGCTGGTTCATACAAGAAAAGTATAATTTCCTCAGCATTTAGTCCATCTATAATACTTGAGATATGATTATAAGCTCTTTCAATAGCTTCGTCTTCGTTATAACCATTAAGTATCAGTGTTGCAGGACCAACACACTGTATTTTCACTGTTGTGTACTTATGTTTCTTAAATTCATCTAAGCAGCTTAATTTGCCCGGATTTTTGATGTAATTCAACATAGAATCGCCCCTCTTAGGAAGCTCTGATAAAAAAGGAATATCATGCCTTAGGCTATAGTTTATTGCATCTTCTACATTATCATATGGCAATGACCCGATTTGTGTTATTATTTTTCTATTCCTCATGAATGATTTATAACCACCAAGAATTTATGTTTTTGTTATTCTTTCATAATAGAATAAATACTCCTGAGCATATCCAGCATATCTTCCAAAATATCTTCTTCCAAATGAATTGATTTCATTGTATTCTCTTTTTGTTAATGACTTATATCTTTTTTTAGCAATTTGATTGATGAAAGACCTGTCAAAATATTTAGAATAATTATTCAAAACGCTTTTCGTAATCCAGATATCTACTGGAAAGGCCTCGAGCTTATCAAGAGAAAATAGACAGACACAGTCAGCAACCTTTGGACCAACACCAGGTTTTTTCAAAAGTTCCTCTCTTAAGTTCTCGTAACTATTTTTTTCAAATTCTTTAAATGATTTAGCAACCTCTAAGATATATTTTGCTCTATAGCCAATGCCACATCTTTTGAGATTATTTATACTAACCCTTGATAATACGTCTGGCTCAGGAAAAGCATAAAACCCTCGAAGTATCTCTTCTCCAAAGCTTTTTGACAAATTGTGTATCATGTTCTTGATTGCGGGGATGTTTGTATTGGTTGCACAAATATATGAAATCAGGCATTCCCACGACTCTTGCCTTATAATTCTCATGCCATAGAATTTGTGGATTGCTTTGCTGATATGATAATCTTTGTTTATGTCTCTAAGAATCTTGCTCAAATTATCGTCGAACCTGAAGTATTTCTTTATTAGTGCGAGGTTATTCTCTTTTGGAAATGTGAAAAAAGTAAGTCTATTCCCATCCTGTCTTATTTTGATGATATTCTTATCAACAACTCCATACCACCATTCATTGATTAAATTCCAGCGAAATGCTTGGCCACAATTTAGCGTATGGTTCAAATTAAATGGTATGTTCTTTAAGCAGAGCTCCATACTATAAAGATGAAATTTTAAATTTTTTATGTTAAAGTCTAAGTTTATGACACGAATTGCTGTAATAGATAGAGATTTATGTAATCCGAAAAAATGCAATTATTCATGCATTCGTATTTGTCCAAAGAACAGAATTGGTGAGAAGTGCATCACGATTGGTAAAGAGAAATATCCATTGATAGATGAAGATAAATGCATAGGCTGTGGTTTATGTGTGAAGAAGTGCGATTTTAGTGCATTGAAAATAGTTAATCTACCAGAGGCATTAAAAGAAGACCCAATAATGCAATACGGACCAAACTCATTCAGGTTATTCAGACTGCCTATTTTGATAAAAGGTATTGTAGGGTTGCTTGGAGAAAACGGAACAGGAAAAACCACTGCATTGAAGATATTAGCAGGTGAGCTCAAACCAAATCTAGGAAAGGAAAATGCAGATTGGGATGAGATTATCAGATTATACAGAGGAAACGAGCTCCAGAATTACTTGAAACTCCTTTCAGCAAATAAAATAAAAACAGCATACAAAGCACAGCAAGTAGATATTTTACCCAAGAAATTTAACACAATAGACGAAATGGATATCAAGGAGTACTTTATAAAGAAGCTGTATATTAATGAGGACAAGAAAGAACTAAGTAAAATGTCTGGTGGTGAATTACAGAAAATTTCAATTGCTTCAACGCTTTCAAAAGACTCTGATGCCTATTTCTTAGATGAGCCATCAAGCTTTTTGGATATCAGAGAAAGATTGAAGGTTGCAAAGGTTATAAGGGAATTCTCAGCAAAAGAAGAGAAAATGATATTGGTTGTTGAACACGATCTAGCAGTATTAGACTTTTTAGCTGACTATATTCACATTTTTTATGGAGAGCCAAAGGCATTTGGAATAGTTTCAAAACCTTATTCAACAAAGCAGGGCATCAACAATTTTCTGTTTGGTTATATCAAAGAAGATAATGTGAGGATAAGGGAGCCAACAATATTTACTGAAACAATTAAGCAAGAAGAATGGAAAGAGCCTCTAATTTCATTCAGCAGAATCTCCAAAAAATTAAACGGTTTCTCTCTTGAGGTTGAACCCGAAACAATATATAAACATGAGGTTCTTGGTGTATTTGGTGCAAATGCATTGGGCAAAACCACATTTGCAAAGATTCTGGCAGGGCTCATGGATTTTGAAGGAAACATAGACAAAAAAATAAAAATCTCGTACAAACCGCAATACCTTCTAAATATTGTTTCTGAAGCCATTGTATCTGATGTGCTTTCGACCGTGAAAAAAATCTCTGACATCGAAACAATTATCAGAAAACTTGGAATACAGGATTTATTGAAAAAACAGATTAACAACCTTTCTGGAGGAGAATTGCAGAGAGTCGCAATCGCATTATGTTTGGCAAGAGACTGTGATTTATATCTGCTAGATGAGCCTTCTGCATATCTAGATGTTGACCAGAGAATGAACCTAATAAAGCTGATAAAGAACATGAAAAAAACCTCTATCATAATTGATCATGACATCTCGTTCCTTAGTTGCATATCAGATAGGTGCATGCTGTTTTTGGGTGAGCCGGGAAAATATGGAAAAGCCAAGATATGGTCTCTGAAAGATGGCTTAAACCAATTCCTGAAAAGCCTTGATATAACATTCAGAAGAGACGATGAAACAAGGAGGCTGAAGGCAAATAAGCCTGATTCTATAAAGGACAGGGAACAAAAAGCCGTGGGAGAATATTTTGCTTCGTTGTAGAGGTGTTAAAAATTTTTATGAGAGAATCACATTCTCTGAGTTACATAGATAGATTTTATAAGTTAATTATATGCTTTACTGCTTAAATAAATTGCTTGTAGATTTATCATTATGAACCCTATATATCAATTCTTCAAGCATAGGAACAACTGATAGTTGTGTCAACCATTTCTTATTTTTTTCTAGGTAATGTTTTCTTCTTGGGATAGTATCAGTAATCACAACCCTTTTAATATATGATTCTTTCAAAAGATATTCAGCAGGCATGCTCCTATATAATTTCTCTTCACCTTCATCCATTGATATGATTTTATAAACCCTTGGTTCATAAAACCCTTCATCTGGCATCACTCTTTGCAAGTCTTCTTTGAGGTCTTCCTCATCTTGGCTAAATGTTTCTATATATCTTGTTGCATCTATTCTTTCTGCCTTATTTATTCTTTCGATTTTTTTTGAGAATATACCATGGGTTGCATATACTTCCACATCTCTCGCCCCTCTTTCGAGGCAGATTTTAGCAGCTTCTATTATTGTTCCTCCAGTATCTATAATATCATCAACTACTATTGCATACTTATCCTTTACATCTCCTATTAATTCTATTGCCTTTGCCTCACCGGGTCTAGCCCTCTTTTTATATACTATAGCCAAACTACTAGCACCAATAGTATTTAAGAATAATTCAGCATAGTCTGATGCACCTATATCAGGCGCTACAACAGCTATATCACCCTTATCTATCCCTCTACTTTCTATATCTTCCTTAAAGATACCAAGCGGTAAAAACGAATCGAAAGGTATCCTGAAAATTCCTTGGATTTGAGGCGAATGTACATGGAATGTGACTACATAATCCCAATACTCTTCTAAATTTTCAGCAACATTGCGTATATTAATAGATGTCCTTGATTTCGGTTTCCAGTCACCCCTTGTAAAACCAAGATAAGTCGGTATCATCATCTGCCTATTTGGAAAGGAGTAGTTTATCGCATCGCCCACGAGATTGGTTTCAACCAATCTCGATTTCGGATCAGGATAGAATGGACATATATAAAAGACGTCTGCGCCCCGAATACTTTCTTTTATTTCAGGAAGTATTTCTGTATCATTAAACCTTGTTATCTTCAGATTATCTTGGCATAAGCCCATATCCTTACATATTTTTTCAGCAAGAATCTTCCCTGTTTTGTTTGCAAATATCTCTATTCTTGACCCCTTGGCCATATTTTTATCTAAGAGAAAAATCTTTTAAAGTCTTTTTAGGAGTTAAACAACCGGCTCTTCAAAATTCTATTAATAATAATTATGAATTCACACAAATGGCTTAGCGAATAAAATGATACATGAAATAATTTGAAAAACAAATCTTATCAAAAGTTATTGGGCATGTCCTAAACAGCCTCTATTGTTGATGGCGGCTTCTTTGTTATGTTATAAGTTACGCTCACGACATCTTGAATTTCTGTTGTTATTCTATCTGCTAATGCTTCTAACATATCATAAGATAATCTTGTTGGATTACCCAATCTCGCATCTTCGCTGTCCCAACATCTTATCTCTATCTGATAACCATATTCTCTTTTGTTGTTTCTTATTCCTGTGACCTTATCCTCATGCAATATTGCTAAAGATTGAAAGGCATTGAGATATGCCAATTCATCTTCAACTATCTTTGTTGCTCTTCTTACAATATCTATTTTTTCTCTTGTGACTTCTCCTATTATCCTTGCTGCCAAACCTGGGCCAGGAAATGGCATTCGATTATATATCTCTTCTGGCAAACCCAAATACTTTGCTACCCTTCTTATGCTGGGTTTTCTTAGCTGAATCAAAGGCTCTATGACTTTGTAACCATATGCATCTTCAGAAGAGATTCCAATTTGTTCTAAAATATTATGTTGCCTTTTAATCCCTGCAACAGTCTCTTCTACATCTGTGTAATTTGTACCCTGTAAAAGATATCTTGCATCGTTTTTTTTAACAATCTCCCCAAACACATCTCTATAAAATGTTTGAGAGATTGCTTCTCTTTTTTCTTCCGGGTCTTTTATTCCTTTCAGCCTTTTCAAAAACAAATCCCCAGCATGGACAATATCTACTGGTATATCAAGCTCAGAAAATATAGAAACAATTCTTTTTGGTTCATCTTGTCTCATCAGACCTGAATCAATAAAATATGTTTTGAGTTTGTCTCCTAATGCTCTATAACCTAACAAAGTAACAGTAGAGGAGTCAACACCACCCGAGAGCGCATTGATGGCAATATTATCTCCAACAGTAAGAGATATCTCCTCTATTTTCTGTTTTACGAATTCCTCAACATTCGAATCATCTATCTTTATTTCTTTCATTTTACAGTCACTGATTTAGCAAGGTTTCTAGGCTTGTCTGGGTTTTTGCCCTTTTCCACAGCTATATAATATGCAAAAAGTTGAAGAGGTATCACAACAACTAATGGATAGAAAATTTCCTCAACTTTTGGTATCATTATCCATGCGTCAAAAGCCTCGTTATTTTCATCGCTAACCCCAATCACATAAGAACCCCTTGCTTTTGTTTCCAGCAAATTGCTTAGAGTCTCATAGAATGTGTAATCCTTTGGACATATAGAAATAACAGGTGTGCCTTTTTCTATTAATGCAATTGTTCCGTGTTTGAGTTCACCTGCAGGCATACCCTCTGCGTGAGCATAAGATATCTCCTTTAGTTTTAATGCGCCCTCACTTGCCATGGCAAAATTTATTCCCCTTCCAATATAATAAAAGTCATTTTTATCTTTTACCCTTTTCGCTATATCTTTCAGATTGCTGTAGTTTTCTTTTATTGTCTGCTCTATTTTGTTTGAGATTTCGTATATTTTCTCGTAGCCCTCATTAAGTTTATTGGCCATCGCAAAGGCAAGAAGGTATAGGATTACAAGCTGGTTTGTAAATGTTTTTGTAGCAGCAACGCATATCTCTGGGCCAGCATTTATATATATTACCTTATCGCTCATTCTCGCCAGAGAAGAATCTACAATATTGACTATGGAAACTATTTTTGCACCGCTTTCCTTTGCCTTTTTTACACCTTCTATAACATCTGCTGTTTCGCCTGATTGGGAAATAGCAATTACTAATGTGTTCTTATTTATGGAATCTACAAAATAGTGGAATTCGCTTGCCATAATGACATCGCAGAATTTTCCAGCCAATTTTGAAAAAAGATATCTCCCAATTAATGCAGCATATCGGGATGTCCCACATGCAGTAAAAACTACCTGATTTGCTCTCAAAATCTCCAATGCAACATCCATTAAAAGGTCTTTGTCCTGGGCTAAAGCCTGCTTGATAACTGTCGGCTGCTCCAAAATTTCTTTTAGCATATAGTGGTCATAACCTAACTTAGATGCCTGACTAATATCCCATATTAGTCTCCTTGTTTGTTTTTCGATCTTGTTGTCCGTCTTTGTATTTATTATCTCAACTCTATTATTTCTTATTATCGCCATCTCTTTATCATCTATATATATCACATCCTTTGCATGATCCATGAAGGCTACAACATCCGATGCTATAAATTGTTCATTTCCATTTATGCCTATCATCAAAGGCGGCCCATCCTTAATCCCAACTAACCCATCGAAATCTTTATGCATAGCAACAAACGCATAACATCCTTTTAAAATTTTGGAGGAATTCTTTGCAGCCTCGAAAAAATTGTTAGTTTTTTTGTAATTTTCTTCGATCAGATGTGGAATTACCTCTGTGTCAGTATCTGAACTAAATTTGTGACCCTTCTTAATTAGCTCTTTTTTTAAATCTTGATAATTCTCAATTATGCCATTATGAACAACGGCAATTTTACCACTGCAGCATAAATGGGGATGTGCATTTTGGTAATTAACCTCCCCATGTGTAGCCCACCTCGTATGCGATATTCCTATATTTGCATTGATGCGGTTTAACTTCGTACATTGCGAATTTTCAATATCACCAACGCCTTTTATTATTTCTATACCATTTTCTGTTTTGAATCCAAACCCCCAAGAATCATAGCCTCGGTATGTCAGTTTTTTCAGCCCATTAAATAAAACCTCTGCTGCATTTCTATTTCCAACATAACCAATTATACCGCACATATCATATTTTATCTACCATAAACTTTATAAATGTTATTGTTAAATTTATAATATTATTAAAAAAATTTTTTTAATATAAAAGATTTATATGAATGAATTCATAACGCAGCGAAAAGGAGAGAAGGCATTCAGTCTGCCCACAAAGATAGTGAAGCCAAAAGAAATGAGAAAAGCGCTCTCGCCTCTTGCGTGGAAGATATTGCAAGAATTGTTTAGAAAGCCTAACTATCCAAAACAGTTAGCAAAGAGATTAAATATGCATGAACAGAAAATATACTATCACATAAGAAATTTAGAGAAGGCAGGATTGATAAAAAAGACGCGAGAAGAGAGCATTCATGGCGTGAGTGCAAAATATTATGAAACTGACAAGCCATCTTTTTCATTGGTTTTAGACGAAATGAAACCTGAAATAGATTATTCAAAAGGGAAAGAATTCTTAAGTCCTTTCATCGTTAATGGCAATTTGAATGCTATTATAATTTTAGGTTCTCCTGATCCACATGGTCCATCAAAGGTAAGAGCAAGAGATGTGGTATACGGAACCGAACTAGGTCTTTTTCTTGGGATGTTTCTTAGCAATCTTTCGCCAAATCTTGTCAAGCTCGATACAGAGATTCATGCAAACGATCTAAAGAATAATTTAATTATAATAGGCGGGCCTGGCGTGAACTGTATTTCTGCAAAAATAAATGAAAGCCTCCCAATAAGATTTATAGAAAAGGGGAATCGGTTTGTAGGTATTTATTCATCAATCTCAAAGAAAATCTATCCAGAAGAGGAATGCGGTTTGATCGTAAAGGCAAAAAACCCATTTGAACGTGAGAAGTATTTACTATTGATCGCGGGTATGCGGGCAAAAGGTACAAAAGCAGCAATTATTTCGCTTTTAAATTATTCTGACTATATTTATGATGGTAATAAGTATAATCCAAAGATTTGTGCAAAGGTTGTCGAGGGTGTGGATATCGACTCAGATGGAATAATAGATAAAATAGAGATTAGAGAGTGAGCGAAAGCTTTAAATACTAATATTACCAATCAGTAATAAGTGATTCTATGGAATCAGATAAACAAAAAGATAATACTAACAAAATAAAAAAAAGAGAAGATATACTGAAAAAGAAAAAATTAAAATTAGCTCAAAAATTCGCAGATATTATTGTAAAGAAATATAAGAGGATTGTGAAATCGGTCGTAGTTTTTGGCTCTTTAACCAGAGGTGACTTCACAGAAAAGAGCGACATTGATATTTTGCTTATTATAGACGATACCCTAGCTAGATTTACTCCTGAGATGAGAGAGGCATTTGACTTAAAGATACAAGACATAGGAAAGGAGATATCTGAAAATATTTCTGTCCAACCAGCATGGACACTAACAGAGTTTTGGGATATGGCAAGGATAGGCCATCCATTATTATATACAATAGTTAGAGACGGATGGGCACTCTATGATACGGGGTTTTTTATACCAGTGAGGAAGCTGTTAGAGGCAGGAAAAATCCCCCACACGTTAGAGGCTGTTGAATTGCTAATGCACGGTGTCCCAAAGAAGATTGAAAGAGTAGAGGCTGCCAAGTTGTACATGATTGCCGAGGACTTATATTATGCTATGCTGAATGCATCGCAAGCTGTATTGATGTTTATGGGTAGGCATTCACCTATACCAAAACAAACCCCAAAAGATGTGGAGGAATACCTAGTCAATACCAAGTTGCTTAAGAAAAAATACCTTAGATATCTTGAGCAAGTCATAAAGTTCAGAAAGGATGTTGAGCACAAAAAGATAAAAAAGATCTCTGGCGTCAAATTAGATAAATTCATACAAAAAGCAAATGAATATGTAGACGAAATAGAGGAGATTCTCTTTAGTCTTCAAAAAAGAAAGAAGGAAAATATAATAATCAAAAATTATGAAGTCATGATTAAAGGTGCTGTGGCTGGATTAAAATCATTAGGAAAGCTTCCAAAAGATCCAAAAGAATTACCAATTGCTATCAAGAAATACCTTATAGATGAAGAAAAGTTAAATCCTCTTTATGAGGGCATTTTCAAGCGAGTTACAGCAATGAGAAAGATGGTAGACGATAAGCTTGTAGATAAGATACCCGAGAGAGACGTAGAACTCACAAGAGAGTATGTAAGAAGGTTCATAAGGGAGATAGGAAGGATAGTTGAGAAAAAGCGTCAATAACAGAAGTGATACTCTATTCCACTTTCTTGACAGATAACCTTTATTTTTTCTTTTATACTTTCAAAGTAATTGTTTTCTGAAAATAATATTTTTTGATATTTACTAATCAAGTTTGAATCTATTTTATTCAATGATTCCTTTATAGTTTGCCAATTTCCGGCCTTTATGTTCAATCTGTCTATCAGAATACGATCTACCCCTGCGTTAGCAATCTTGCTTATCAGTTCATCTAATCCTTTTTCAGTTATGAATGGAAGGATTGGTCCTATCATTACATATGTGCTTATTTCATTTGCTTTAAGCTCATGAAGTGCCCTTATCCTTTCATAGATTGGTGATGCATTTGGTTCAAATATCTTGCGAATACTTTCATCAGTGGTAATTATAGTAAAGCCAACATCGCATTCATTAAGCAAATCCATGTCCCTTAAAACAAGGCTTGATTTTGTCAAGATAAAAATTTTGAATTTATTTTTTGGGAGCATTTCAAGAACCCTTCTAGTCAACTCATATTTTTTCTCAATTGGCTGATAAGGGTCTGTCACGCTACTTATTAGCACTGTTCCTGGTTTGATTTTTTCTATCTCTTTCTTAAGCACTTCATGTATATTTATCTTAACATCAACAAAACTGCCCCACTGCTTAAAATTTTGCCTGTATTTACTCATATACCTTGCAAAACAGTA
The DNA here is from genome assembly GCA_039091735.1 of Candidatus Aenigmatarchaeota archaeon. Lineage (GTDB taxonomy): Archaea > Aenigmatarchaeota > Aenigmatarchaeia > GW2011-AR5 > JAHLMP01 > JAWCLB01. The sequence goes on from JAWCLB010000008.1 coordinate 15,868, forward strand.
GCTGCAATTATGCTGACACCCAACATAAGGATTTATAGAATAATCTATCCCGTAGATTCCGCTTTTACTTAAAGCTGTTTTGCAATAAATTTCCTTGACATCTATCATAATAACTTTAACCCAAAAACTCTTTAATCTCTTTTTTACTAATAATATTTTATGAAAAAAGGGTTTGTGAAAATAGTTAAAGCCAAAATACCGTGGGTGTCTCATGTAATAGATGACGAGAAAATTGCATCTGACTTATATTCATTAAGACTTCAGATACCTCAAAGAAGCATGTGTGTTGAGTGCAGGGGCTCTAAATTGTTGTGCGGGAAGCGAACTTGTCCTGTTTTGGTAAGGGCTTATTCGTTTGCTAAAATCAAACCATTTCTTAAAAAAGAGATTTGTGGATCATCTCCACCATCTGTGTTTATAGGAAGAGTAGGATATCCTTATGTTTATGCAGGTCCTCTGGTTCCTCCTGTCGTTGGCGATACAAGCCTGTATGACATGCCCGAGCTCTGGCTTGATAAGACATTCGAGGATATAATCAATTTTAGGTTCAAGCTGATAAGAGGAAAATTTTTAGTGAATGTAAAAAGACCACAATCAACAAGATTTATGGAATACACCAAAGAGTTGGCAATGTCTAAAGGTCCTGCAGAGGCAGAGCTTGTTCTTAAGAGAGAGCCAACCTACAACCTTGTGCTCGATAGCGAGGTTCAGCCCATAGGACCAAGCGGTCTCGTTGAAAGTATTAATATTAATAATGTGAAAACAGACCAAAACATTCAGAAGGCATATGACGATATAGATTTGAAGGCAAGTGAAGCTATAATGATGTTATATAATAAAGGTGTTATATTCTCAAAAATAGAGAAGGCATTCAGCATGGGCCTTTTTGGATTGAAAAAACAGCGAAGGCTTGTGCCAACAAGATGGAGCATAACAGCAGTTGATTCTATCATATCAAACTCTAATATAGATGAAATCAAGGATAATCCTTGGCTGAATGAATATAGAGTATATGAATATAATCATTTAGACAGAAAATTCTTAGTTTTGCTTATCCCTGATGCGTGGAGCTATGAGCTTATAGAGGTATGGTATCCGAATACAATGTGGAATCCAAACAGCGATTACATAGCAATATGCTCAGATAATGAAGGTTATTGGGGCAGGACGACATATGCTAGTATAGGTGGATGTTATTATTCAGCAAGGTTAGCTGTTTCTGAGTTTTTGAGAGCAGAAAAAAGGCAAGCAAGCGCCATAGTAATAAGCGAGGCTTACCCAGGTCACATGATGCCAATAGGGGTTTGGGAGGTCAGAGAAAGCATAAGAGAGGCATTAAAAAGAATGCCAGAAAGATTTGACAACTTGAACCAAGCTATGACTTATCTTTCAACAAGATTGAAAACAAAAGTAGATAAAATAATTGCGAACAGCAATGTGTTAAAAAATATTTTCAGGCAGGAAAAACTCACGAAATTTTTGAAGTGAAATTCATATATCATAAATTCTATTGTCCTGTCAAAACAAACCTAACTCACTATTCACAAACTGAACATTTCATTTGATTTAGACTCTTGTAACTACAGATTTTATATTTTTATGCCTTGACAGAAAGAATCTGACTATTAACAGAAGGAACTTTTGCAATATTTTTGAGTTATTAAAAATGTATTAAATCAAAAAATTCAAATACATAAAATTTTTATTTTGGTAGCTCAAACAATCAAGATTCCAGCATAACTCACAAAAGAAGAGCCTTTGCTTACTTCATATGATGTTGAATATTTTATAAGCTTCCCTTCTTTAGCATCTAATTGTCTAGTTATAAAAAGAAGCAATGTAATTGGAATAAATCCGCATATCGTCATATTATTCTTAACAACAAAATTATAGAATTTTTCAGGTTCAATACTGCATATAAGCTCTATTGCTTTCTTATCAATATTTTCAACATATTCTAAATTTTCCTTATCAGATTTATTAATAGGTATGTAATTGTACATATGTCCAAAGTGTGTGAAATCGCTCGATGCAATGTAGAATAAATTCTCATCTACAAGCCTTTTTGAAAGCTCCTCGATTTCTCTTAACGAGAGATGAGATAAGCAAACAGGAATTATATCAAAATCTTTGTAGAGGGTTTGAAGAAAAGGTAGTTGAACCTCTATAGCGTGTTCATAAAGGTGCGCATTCTCATCTATTTCAAGCTTTAGAAATCTTTTCGTCTTTACAATCCCCAACGGTGTGATCCAATTTTCCTGGCTTAAAGCAATTCTAGAACCATAGCCTGTGTGATTTGGGCAAAATATCATAAATGTTCTTTTGTCAGTTTCAATAGAAGAATAGGTTATGCCTGCTACTTTCCCAGAATACATGTAACCTGCATGTGGAACAATTGCTCCAATGGCCTTGTATTTCTTTGCATTATGAACTAAAAATTTCTTTAGCTCATTTCTCAATGCAATCTTGTCTCCAGGATAAAAGCCTATTGCTGCTGGCTGTCGCATAAATATTATTTCAAAATTCAAATTTAAGAGTTTTTTTCAAGCCACTTAAGGCGAATGATGATTTACGACTTTTTTTGATGTTAATAAAATTGGTACATTGACAAGTTAATTGAAAATGAATTTTAGAACTTAGATAAAATATGTGCTAATCTCAGAGG
>JAWCLB010000009.1:0-15991 GCA_039091735.1 Candidatus Aenigmatarchaeota archaeon
AATAGAATTTTCTCTAAATAAGCTCTTATCGTCCGCAAGGAGCATCTCCAAAGTATCTACTCCACCATGTTTCTCCTCTAAGCTCACAGCTCCCCCACGGATATTTGGCCTTATCTTGCATTACCTCCACTACTTTCTGACTAGCAACACTGGAGTCATTATACCTTTTACCATAATACTCACACAGAATTTCTCTACAATCTGACCATGTTATCCACCCATATTCGCCACAATCAAAGAAATGAAAGCAAAAAATAGCGTCCTCGCAAACAGGCCAGGGCTCTATAAAAGCAAACCCTTCTTGTGACTCAATTACATCAACTCTTCCGGGTGACAATAACTTTTGAGTTCTTGCCGGCAATAATCTAGTCGAGCAGAATAAAGCAGCATGTGCAAGATTACCGCTTGCAGAATACTCTCTACAAAAACCTTCACATTTAATTTGAAACTCTTTAAATTCAGTTGATGACTCTTTATATTTTTTTAAATCTTCTATTGGTTGCATACTACTTAAAAACATCCTTATCACAACAGCAGCAACAACTAAAAGAATCAGTAATCCTATTATCATCTCAAGACTCATCTGCGCCTTCAGTCTATTGGTCTGCATTCTTGTTCGCCTGCCTCCAAGCTTGCCATCATAATGAATTTTAAAGGTATCATTCCAACATTCGATGGTATATTATATTTATAGTCAGTAAATATAAACTTAATTCTTGCGCTTGCAGTCCCTCTTTGCAAGGAGATGCCTTCTGGTTTTCTTTTTATTGTCTCGCTTGGCATAAAACCGCCTCCCTCAGAACAGAGCTTATCCAAAGGATCCCTTTCACATGGTGTGTTTAAGCACGATGCACCCTCCCCAAGACAGAGTATCTCATATGAGCATTTTACATATTCGTCAAAAAGCTTTTCAAATGCAGGGCAAACATCTTCTATAGCGATTTTTAGTTTGGTTAAAGGATCCTCTGGGCCAGGACACCTTTCCTGAAAACTTTGGGTTATTACTCTTATTAGCAAGTTTTTATTCTTTGCTGCATCGTAGAGATTCCAGTAAAGCCAATAACCGCGATTTGAATCCATTGTACCTTCTATCTCGCCAAAGTACGATTTGTAACTTGGTGAATGGACCTCTATATTACTGCCGCCGACTGTTCCTGCCCTGAACCATTCGCAATATCTTGAGTCTCTGCCTAAACAATTCTCTTTTCCTGGATTATTAATATTAATGCATCTGTAGTCTTCAACTGTTATGTTCATCTGCCTAATAGTTTTATCCTCTTTGTATGCATTTATGTAGGCATTGAAATTATTCAAAGAAAAGTTACTCAAAACAAATGCAAATTCATTTGGTGATGGTGGTTGAGGCTGACTATTGCACCACCAGTATGTTGTAGGATATGCTGTTCCTCCCTGAGCTCCTGCTGTTATCATTGCCTGATGCGATGCAAACTTAAGGTTCTGGCTTAGTGCTGTCTTGGTTAATTCTAATTTTGTTCTTGATATGTCCTCTTCAGCAGACTTTGGTTGAGCTACTCCATACCCTCCATAAGAGAATTGATAAACAGAATAAGAAATAACACCAAGAACACCTAACAAAGCTATGATAGCGATAACCGCAAAAGATACACCTTTCATTTTAAATTACCTGAATAATTATATAATTGAGGGTATTTAAATATTTTTTTTTGGTATTATATCGAAAACCTCTAGTAATTTTATAGTATCAACATAGAAATTATATGTCAATCCCAGAAACAGTTGCTCCTTATTTTTTAATTCTGGTTTTCCGGAAAACAGATAATCATCAAACTTTCGTTTCATCACAGAAAATATGGATTCGAAATTCCATTGCGATAAAGTTTAATGTTTTTGTTGAACAATCTTTTAATTCGCCTTCTAAATGTTGATAATTTGGATAAAAGGTTACACAAGATAATTTGTTAAGGATACTATAAAATACATTATAAAAAACTCTCTCGAAAACCTATAAAAACAAGAATCATTGCTCAAAATCGTGTGGTCTTGAACTATGCAAGCTGATTCCCACGAAAATTAGGGAGACAAAGTTAAAAAAAGCTTATGAAACATGCATATGGCAAGTTTAAACATTCATAAATACCAGTATTCCTCGAAATTTTCTCCAAAGAAGTATACACAACGCCAACATTGTGCGACACTTGTTCTCAAGAAACGCATGAAAGGCATTCCATATTGTGATGTGGAAGAAATTTTATCAGAAATGCCAAAAACTCAAAGAGTTCTTGGACTAAATGACATTCCTTGTTATAGTTCTGTGCAAAAATTCTTTAACAGAATTTGCGAATCATGAATATATAGGGTAATCCTAAGGTTTCTGATGAGACAGAGATAACTGGAATTATTGGTGATGGTTCTGGTTTATGCTCTAGTTATTCATCTGCGTACTATGATTCTGCTATTGAATGAAAGAAAATGGTGATAACAATTGACCTAGGTTCATTGAAGATATTGAATCTTCTGCCTGGAATTGGTCCTGGAGCTTAACAAAAATTTCTCAACCATTGATGATTCACAGAATAGGTTTGATAAAGGATTTGATTCAAATAAGAATTTTGAATGGTTGATAAATAAAAACATATTGCCATTAATAGCAATGAGGATTAAGCCAGCAGCAATGGGTATTAAAGAAATAACAAAAGAATGCTGTAACGCATTAACACTAATAGAAGATATTTATTATTTTATTTGCATCTAGATAAGTGATTAGAATGGTAAAAGTGAAAGATGTTATAGAGGTTGTAGTGGCATTTATAATAGCATTTCTAGTTTATCAAGCTCTTGTACTAGCAACGGGTACGCCTGTTCCTGTGGTCTCAGTAGCAAGCGGGTCAATGATTCCCAAATTTTATCCTGGGGATCTTGTCATTTCAACAGCGCCAAAAAATCTCAATGTCGGCGATATAATAATTTATCGCGCAAGGCCAGGGTGTTTTGAAAGGATAGAAAACGAGGACATAATCCATCGAATTATTAGATTCGAAAACGAAAAAATAATTACGAAGGGTGATAACAATCCAAGAGAGGATCCCTGTCCAGTAGAAAGGGCTCAGGTAAAGGCAAAGGTAGTGTTTGCTGTTCCTTTGTTGGGTTGGCCAAGATTAATATTAAATTATTTAATAGAAATGCTCTTTTGATGTATTAAAATTTAATAGAAATGCTCTTTTGATGTTTTTACTCTCCACAAATCATCCTATTTAGATGAACAGCTAACTATGTTATCAAGTTATTGATAGATTAATGCACAGCAAAGACATTAACCAAAAATTGAGGCAAAAACTTCTAAACAGCACTTTTGACACGATGTTTAGATATGAACCACAGAAAGTTATTAGTGCCAGAAGATTAAATCTATTTAACATTTTTCATAATAACATAAGTTACAACGTCCCTGATCCAATCAAGCGTCCTCAGTTGTTTATCTGTGAAATCATTTAGCTTATCTATATCCTCAGCAGAAACCTTCAATAAAACATCGTTTGGTCCACTAAGTATATAACATTCATTTACATTTGGCAGACTTGCAATCTTATTAATCTTTTCTTCATTCAACTCTTTTGCAGTTATTTGCAAAAAAGCCTGTATATTCATTCCTATTTTTTTAGTATCAATTATTGCCTTATAACATTTTATGATTCCCTCCTGCTCCATCTTCTTTATTCTATTATGAACAGTTGTTATTGGAATGCCTGTCCTCCTGCTTATCTCCTTTATAGGCAGCCCAGAGTTTTCTATCAAGACTTCTAAGATCTTTGCATATTTTCTCGAGAGCATCTCTTACACCAACATAATAACGCCGAAGGGAGCGCCAATCTTAAAAAGTGCATCAAATATTTAAATCTTTTTTACACTTGAAAAATTTTCAGATTTTTTATAAATATATAGAAAAGCTTTAATTTTTATCTACAAAAGACGGAGCATTTTGGAAAAATTTTCCATTTTTAATAAATAAATAATATAAATATAAATTATTAATTTTAGAGTATGGAGTTTTGCAATTTATGTGGCTCAATAATGTTTCCGACAAAAATGGGAAGGAAGTCTTTCTGGGTATGTAAGGAGTGCGGCCACAAAAGGATAAACAAGACTAGAAGCATTAAGTTCAAAAATGAAGCAAAGCACGAAAAAATTCCTGTGATAGAAAAAGAAGAGGTAAACCTGCCTATAATAAGCAAGTTTTGCCCAAAGTGTGGAAGGGGATCTGCATATTATTGGATGCAACAGACAAAAATAACAGATGAGCCACCAACCCAATTCTTTAGATGCACAAAGTGCAGCTATACTTGGCGTGAATATTGATTCTAGTGTGCAACCGCTGTCTAAAAACTTTGACTTGTAACTAGCATCTATGATTTAATGCAACAAGTGGCACAATAGTCTGCTGTTACAATTGGTTGTCATATAATCCAAAAGTTTTACAAATATGAAAAATGCTATAGATTAAAATTAAGGGTTTTTATCATATCTTATCTCTATCAGCTAATACTCCTTGCGAAAGCTGATATAAAGATGATAAATATCCTCAAAGCAAATAAATATGTTAATTCTACAACAGCTCTGTCTTTAGAAATAACTCCAAAGGGTTCTTAATTTTTACAAGCATTATAGTCTGTATTTACTTTGTCACATCATCGGTTCTGAATTTTAGCTTAGCATTTTGCTCTGTTGCCTGACAAAAGAATTAATAGATGAGAGTAGTTCATTGCATGTTAAATATACGTCGATAAATTTTTACTACATCTAACTTCTTTGGCACGCATTTACATCTCAGAATCTCTGTGACACTTGGTTTTGTTCTTCCATCATCACCTGTTACCAGCTCTTTGACATAAAGCCCCGCTTCACTTCTAATCCTGAGCAAAAACGATTTTTTGCTTAGATATTTTACTTTTATAGACTTTACCATTCTTTTCCTTAGTTTATTCGCCCTTCTTTGTAAAACCCTCTTAGGCGTGTGTTGACTAATAACTGTTACTAATTTCTTGAGTTTTTTTAGATCATTCTTGGTTATTTCTTTATTGCAGTTTACGAGAACCTCATATTCTTTGTCTATCTTAATGCTCTTTAATCTTCTTACAACATCTATATTTGATAGCTTCAATCCCCTTACCTTAATCTTTTTGTCAACGTTTTTTTCTATTTTTTTCAAGTCAAAAAATCTATACCTTGGTTCTATAATCTCTAATACAAATGGTCGCCAATCAAGACAACGTGCATCAACATCCTCCCTTCCAGCACCATGAAATTTATGATCTTTACCTTTTGTTATTTTCATTATAGGTTTTGCAATTATCTCCTCTACAGATATTTTATATCTTCTTGACTTTGACTGAGATATCCCTCGAACAAGCTTTTGGTATTCTCCCTGTATGAAGAGAGGGTTTGCCTTTACCTTTATATTATTGGTTTCAAGGTTAAGAAGCACATTAATGTCAGGATACTTTAAGTCGGTCACGACACCAAGCCTCTTTTCTATCATTCTCCCTATTGTTCGGTTTATCTCTGCCTTTATTGGTTCGCAGAAGTTAATGCCAACCAATTCCCATAGTCTCTCTTCTCTTTCAAGCAAGTCTGACGAGAGAACAGTACCTACAACAAAGGTTTTGAATTGATATTTCTTTACTTCTTTTATTATTTTATCTAACCATGAATCGAGATTCTTGAAAAGGCCGTTGCAGACCTTGCATTTGCCTGGTTTTCTTATTTCTCCTTTTGATATTTTTTTGTTGTGAAAACGAAATCCGTAAAAATTCGTCATTTCAACTTTAATCTCAGGTTTTGAATCCAAGAACATTGCAAAAGTCATTCTCAACGTTTTACCCCTTTCGTCATTTGAAAAGCCAGACAACAATTGGGCGAACTGTCTTCCTATGCAGTTGTCACAAACATATCCAAATTCAAATATTTTTTGCAGTTTTTCAAAGATACTAATGCTCATTTATTTTATAACACCTCCTCAACTATTTTTCCTCTTGGTTTTATCTCTTTGAATATCTGGGCAGAGAACCTATAAATCTTTGCTTCAGGCAGTTTCCAGGTTTTTGGTGGCAACCCTGCCTTCATGCACAAATTTTCAAGAAACGCCTCTTTGTCAGGTATCTTTTCCCATACTTGAGGTAGAAAAAGACCAGATGCATAACCATATCTTATTATTAATCCATCCTTTTTTGGCTTTATTTTATCTAGGTATTCCTTAGGTGTTTTGACCTTTATTTCTTCTGGTATGTCAAGCACAGAAACTTCAATAACAACCATATCAAGCTCATCCTTAGTTAGTGGAGGAAACCTCATGTCTTCGCATGCGCTTTTTGCAGATTCTATCACTGCCTCGCCAATGGCTTTTATAGGATATGGTATTCCTATACAACCTCTTAGCTCATGCTCAGGATAAGTCTCAATTGTAGTAAAAACCCCTCGTTTTTCATTTAGCCAGTTAGCATCCAGGCATTCCTTTATCTCTCTGTTTTGGACATGATTTTCAATTGTCCTTCTTGCCAACCTCACTAAAAAATCTCCTTGACTCTTAGACAGCATTTTTTATTTATATTCTTAAGACTTTTTTATGTTTTTTGTACATATAATCTGGCACTATCAACTTATCTTATGAAATTCTGAAAATTCCAAAGCCACGTAAATGCTTCTAAAATTTCTGATAACAAGCCATTTTCAATGCTTTTACAACTTATGTTATTAAAGATCTGCTTCGTTCTTTGCTTTAACCCCTGAACCATCTTTCTATGCTGTTTCTCTCTTGCTTAAAGATTTTAAGCTCTTTGATATGTGAGGATTATTTCACGATGAGAAAATATCCTACTCTGAATATATTCTGATAATCTCTTTAAGTTAACAGTATGCGTAATCTTAATTATCATCTCTTTAATAAAATGCATATTGACAAATTCCTCTTGTCGCGTTTGTTCGATAATCATTTTATAATTTGCTGTAAGTAAAAGAATTTTATACTTTATTTATAAAATCTGGGTTAGAGAGATGCTGTTGATAATTTTGGGATTATTTGATATGGTAGTTGGTCTTGCGCTCATGTTTCCGAGGGTTTTTTCTTTTATTTCTTTTTGGCTAGGTATTTGCGTTTTGATAAAGGGTATATTATCTTTAGCAGGAAGCTTTGCAAGCAGATATTATCTTGATTTCATGGGCGCGATTGATATCTTAGCAGGGGTATTGCTTATTTCTGGGTTTTCATTACCTTTCTTCTGGTTCTTGCCTGTGCTAAAAGGGTTTTATTCGATTTTTTCCAAATAAATTTTAATGCAGAATTTGTTGGTTGTCATTTATTATAAAGTTGATACCTTTTAGATGGAGAAAGAGGGTTTGGCTTAGATAAAGCAATAAAAGTCTTCAGAAGAGTTCTTAAAAATAATTAATGCGTTCGAGAAATTTTTCACACCAAAAATTAATGGTGTTTAGAGGTTAATCTCAGAATATGGCCAGTGAGGATTTAACATAATGATAGAATGTTCAAATAGGATATATTCCTCATTTAGGAGATTTCATAAATCACGAAGAGGCATTGAAGCAGTAAGAGTATATAAGGGAAGCATTTCAGCCAGAAGACCCAATTTAGAGGAGAAATAACTACCTGCATACTAATATCTTAAAAAGACATATACTCAAATTTCAATAAGTGAAAGATGGTTTGCGGAGTCTAAGTTGAGGCAAAAATGTTGCTTAACTAGAAAGTATGTAACCGCGTAGAACGATCTTTAGAAAAATACTTAAAGAGTTAGCTATGTTGATAGAGATGAAATTATCGAAATTTTGAATTTTTTGAGCTTTGTTACAACAGCTAACAAAAAATAATTTTGCTTATTCTCTTTTTTGTCATGTTGTTTATGTTTGCCTTTGTTCAATAAAAATTGATATTCATGCTTAAATCTTACAGAAGTTTTATAATTCCGGGCTTTGGCTCAAAGCATACGCCATCATTGAGTAGTTCGTTGATAATCTTCTCCACCACATCTTCGCTTAAGCCAGACTCCTTTATAATTGAGGAATATTCACAACCAGAGCCAGAGTCAAGCTTCTCTATGAGCTTTATTATTTCTTCTTTTCTCTCTGCTATATCCTCTTCAGGAGATTGTTCAGGAAGAACCTCTTGTGATAAAAGAACCGCCTCTATCTCTTCAGGCTTTATCTTAAATTTTCTCATTGCAAGCCTTTTCAGTTCACTCAAGTCCGTGGTTTTCTTCTGGCAATCAATAATAATATCATATTTTCTTTTTAGCTCCTTTTCCTGATTCTTTAATTCAAGCCTTCTTAAAGTCAAGAGGTTTGGATCCTCCACCTTGTATATGATTTCTGGGATGATATAGACCTCGTCATTATAAATTCTTATCTTGCCTATTACATCAACTAGGTCGCCCTTCTCAACTGATTTTAAATTAGATATATACTTAAATTCCTTTGCTCTAATAGTTCCAGTGTTGTCATCAAGCGTTATTGTTCCGTATTGTTCATCAGAAGAAATGAATTTATCTACAACAGTTGCTAATATTCTGATTCTCGAGAGCTTTTGGCCAAGATTTGTTAAAACATAGCTTGGTGTGAGCCCATCTTGCTTCAGAAACTTACCACTTATTACAGATTTTATGTCTGTTTTTATCGCAGTCATTCTTGTTATTTCTACCATTATGACCACCAAAAGATGGAGACCACGCCATCGATGAGCATAATCTGCTATCAGGATTATTCCAAGACCTTGCTCCACCCAGCGACCCTTCAAGCGCCTTTGCCACAATTTAAGGCTGCTTCATTCCTGACCTGACCTATTTCATTATGGCAAAAACCCTGAAGGACTAGGCTTCTACGCTTAGTCCTGGAGTCCTGACAACAGTTTATGCCGCTCTCAGGCTTCGGCTCCCGCATAAGCACGATTTCGGGTTACAGGCAACGCGCAGCTGCCCAGCCTAGGTCTCCAATTAGAAATAATAGATAAAAATATTTAAATAAGGAAAATAAAGAGAATATTAATGCTAAAGGGTATTTCACCATTGATTGCTACTGTGTTGTTAATAGCTTTGACAATGACCATAGCTGGAATTATCGCTACATGGGCATCTTCTTTTACTCAGGTAAGATTAGAAGAAATAAAATCAAACACAACAGAGGGTTGCATAGGTGCGAACCTTAAGGTTTCTAACGCAAGGATTATTAATGGAACAGGCTATTTCACCCTGGAGAATATAGGAACCGCAACTTTAAGAGATTTCAAGGCATATTTATTTTATTCCAATCCTGCAAATGACGAGGTCTTAAATTCCTCAAGGTGTTATTGGGTGGCAAATTCGTCCTACACCCTAGCTAATATAATTTTGGAGCCCGGTGACATATACACCTTTAATTTTACTAATTCAAGTGCCTCACCCTTAAGAATAAGGATAACTGCTGGCAACTGTCCGACAGCAACCATGACAACAACCATAAGCTAAGCTTTAAATAGTGGTGATATTATATAATTTTTAGAGGATTAGTATGAAAGGAGTAAGTCCATTAATTGCAGCTGTTTTGTTGATAGCATTCACAGTAAGTGTTGCTATGATAATAATGGGTTGGCTTTCTACATTTGCAAGGACAACAACAACAAACATTTCAGAAGCTACAGAAACAGCAGTTGGTTGCGGAACAGCGGGTGTTAACATAGAGCATGTGTATGTCTCAGGAACAAGTGGAACCATTATAGTCAGAAACACAGGATTTATTGACCTGCAAGTAAACGGTATGATAGTAAACACAACAGGTGGCACATGCACAACCTCATCAGCAACCTCAATAGCAAAAGGAGAAACAAAGGCTTTGAGTTTGAGCGGGTGCGCAGGAATAACTGGAACTACTTGTACTGGATTTAGTCGGGCCATAGTGACAACAAATTGTGGAGGAGTTGGAGACGAAGTGACAAGTACTGTGGATGTAACGTGTAGTTCTTAATTTTTTTTATTTTTTTAAGCTATTTATGAAATATGGGTATAAACAAATTAATTTTAGTTGTTTTTTCTTTAATTTTATTTATAATTCCTAGAAATTGTTATGGAGAGACAATAATAAATTCAACAAAAGATGCTTATGTTGATAATCGCTATCCTAATATGAGTTATGGTTATCAACAATATACTTATGTAGATAACGATGCAATACAAAGAGCATTATATGGTTGGGATTTATCGAACCTCTCAACCGTAGAAATTAACAGAGCAAAGATACATTTCTACGCACTTGACCATGAAAGAGGAGCATATACATATATTAGACTTTTTCGCGTTAACAATAATTGGGATTGGAATGAAAATAACATAACATGGAATAATCAACCAAGTATAGGTTCAGAAATATCTTATATTTGTTTACAAGAACCGTTTGATCTAAATAATTACCCGCAATGTTATATACCTGAAGGTGTTCCCGAAGGAACAGAATATATTATAGAAATTACAGATTTCGTAAATTCTGAATTCAGGAATAATAGATATAATATTACATTCTTTTTGGGACAAGGAATATTAGATGGTAATTGGTGGACCAAGTGGGCAACAAAAGAACACCCAAACCCAAACTACCATCCAAAACTTGTTCTTGAGATTGCAGAATTACCAACTACAACAACCACAACTACTACAATACCTGCTACAACAACTACTACATTAAATACACCACCATCTGTAACCCCTGTTGCCTTTAGTGGGAGCACAGCCAGCGGGAGCACCATAACTTTGCTTACGAATGCAACTGACCCAAATCAGGGGAGCTCTACTTTGACAGTGAGATTGTGGGTCGGAGAGTGCATTACTACAGACTGCAGCTCATCAAGTAGTTATAATTGGTCAGTTAACGGAGAGCTTATGAGTTATTACTCTGGCTCAGAATTTAGATACAACTGGACAATCCCTTATCCTAATGGCACTGTAGTAGGAGCAACTTGCCAAGCAACAGATAACCAAGGAGCAACTTCTAATTGGGGAGATTCTCTTCCTTTGTTTACTGTGACTGCTACTACAACTACCACTACAACAACTCTTGCACCAGTGACTACAACTACTTCATCAACGACCACTACCTCATCGACCACAACGCTTCCATCCATAGAAAATTTTCAAAGGCCAATTCTTCTAATAAATGATAATTTTTGGAACATTCTCTTTGCATCTACCTTGAATTATCCTGTTCTTGTGTGGAATGAGACAAATAATTTTACAAAACAGCAGCAAAAAATCTTCATAGAAAAATATAAGCCAGATGTAGTTTTCACTATGGGCATAGATTATCCATCTTTTCTTCCTAGCATTGTAAGCTATCATATTGACGAAAGATATTTTGATAAGCCTGGCTTTGTTATTCTAAATGACAATAAATCAAATGCTATCTATGCTGGAGTTATAGCAAGGCTGAAAAACTATACACTCATGAGAGCAGATAAGTTAAATAGTTATGATTTCAACAAATCAACAATATGCAACTTTAATTATAATCATTGCGATATTGTCCTTGATGATGAAAACAAGCTTTTGGATTACATCCTCAATTTAAGCAAAGAAATAAATTATGTTGCATTAGTTAATATAAATAAAAACGAATCAGCACTAGCTCCAAGATTAAATGCTGTGCCAATAGTAGTTGAAATAAATGAGAACTATTCTGGAACAGCAGAAGAGATAAACCAGAAAAATCGCATCAATGAGAGCGTAAGAAAGATAAACGAAACCATAACTAAGATTAAGACAAAGGGGCTTCTTGGCAAGAGCTATTCATTTAATCAAACCCTTTTCTTGGCATTGATAGGAATGCCTTATCCTGTTATTCAAGACCCATGGGACGATGATAGATACGATTTGTCAGACGGTGATATATTATTTACAGACAATCTCTATGGTGATGTCAACTATGATTTATATTTGGATCTTGCTATAGGAAGGTTCTGTTGCTCACCTACTCAAATCTCTTTGCAAATTGAGAATGCAAAAGAAAAAAGCAATAAAAAGGCGTTAATCCTTGCAGAGTACAGGCTACCAAAATACCTTGACCTCTTTGTTTTTGGAGGCATGACAGAAGGGTTTATAACAGAGTGGGCTTTAAGAATTGCAGGCTTTCAGGTTAAAAGATTCATTGAAAGTAGAGGAGAAGATATAACTGAAGAAGAGAAAGAAGAGATAGAAGAGGAGTTTTCATTAGATCCTGAAGAGTGGATAAGCAGATTATTTGATTTTCTCAACCTAAAAAAGCTTGTAAAGGTCAAGTATGCTCTTCTTGAGTATGATTGGAGAGATCCGTTGAATCCAGAGAGACTGCCAAATCTTACCCGTGAAAGCTTTTTTGAAAACAAAGAGTTTGCACCTATAATCTTCTTTTTTGGTATGGGAGACCTTAATAGCTGGTTTCTCCCTTCTGAGACAAACAGCTCGTTTTTCAATCCATATCCAAAGGAAATAAATATCACACCAGATGAATTCAATTTTACTGAGCCAAAGATATTATTTGATGAGCATTCTTTGTCAGGTCATCCAGAAAGCAGTTTCATAAGGTTCAATAATATGATATTCGTGGGGTCAACAGGTATTGTCCATGATACTTTCGTAGCATCACCTTTGCTATTATTTTTAAAAGGTTTGACACAAGGGAAGCCTGTCGGAAGGTCGGTACAAGATATGAAGCTTGAGATGTCAAAGGACGACATGTCAAGTAGATCAATTGCAACCTCTTTGACAATGCTAAGCTCATTGAAGCTTATACAAAAAGAGTGCTATGAGAAGATTCTTTATGGTGATCCATCCTTTGTAATAGATCCGTATTTTGTGAATACGAACGAATATGAGGTTGAAGCAGACGGAGATAACCTGTTAATAACCATTAATTTCAATTTGCCTTATAAAATTAAAGGAGCAGATGTAGAATTCGAGAACCCTGATTATTTTATATATGATTATGGAAAGCCTATTGTCCCTGTTTTCAAAAAGGAAATGATACTTCCTACTAATATTGAAGATATAATTGTAAATGTCTCTAATCTGACGAGCGTCGAAGTAAGCCCTATGATTTTGCAGCCAGATCAGTTCTCATCAAGCTCTGGTTATGAGAGATTTCCAGAGAATATTTACTGGATTGATGAACAGTCTTTGCTAGATAACAGAAAGAGGGTTGTGGTCAATTTTGTGCCAATAAAATACTTTAACATGAGCACTCAATCAGCAACAATTTATAACGCCACTTTCACAATAAAATATAAATCAGGGCTTGAAATCATAGGCTTTGATGCAAGCAACATAACGCTTGATGAAGAGCAATTATTTAATATAAAAATCAAAGCAGAGGGAATTGTTAATCTTACCTTGTTAATTTTAGGCGAAAACCTCACTCAAGAGATAAATAGAATTGAAGAGGTATCAGGGGTTAAGGATATATCGATAAAGTGGAAGCCGATTAGCACAGGAAATTTTATAGCAATGGTGGTTGCAAAGAGCAATGGCATGGTAGCAGGACCAAAAGAAAAGGGCTTTACAGTCTTTTCAGCAAAGCCATCTATTTTTCAGGGAATCTTTCACAGAATTTTGAGGTTTATAAACCCAGAAAAAAGAGAGGAAAGGCTTTTCACACAAATTGATATGGTACATCATTTTATAAACAGCGAGGGAGAAATCCTCGAATATCAAAGTCCAGACAGATTTATAAGAATAGAAAAATCACACGATAAGATGATTCATATTTTCATTGTGCATGATAAGAGATTGACCATATTTTCAAATAGCACGACAATTAAATATGAATTAACAACACCTTTGGGTGTTTTAATCAGGATAAAGGAGAGAGGAGGCATAGATGAAAGATGCGTGACAAATTGCAATTTTTTGAGAAAAGCTCTTGACGAAGCACTTTCTCTATATAATCAGACAGTGAATGTAATAGAAAAGTGGAGAAATTCGCAAAAGAAATAAGAAATATGGTTGGTGCTAAAAAAGTCTTCGGGGATTTTGCTGACATAGCTGGCAAGGCTCAATTTGAAGATGAGATTATAGGATTTAAACTCAAAAAATTTGAATAGATGTAAAATACTTTTTGTTTTTATAAGAATTTTATTGAGGGCATAAATTCAACTCCTATAACATCACTATGCCTGTTATTTAGGATAAGCATATCCTAATTCTGAAAACAGCCTATCTGCTGTCAATACACTCAAGCACATTATATTTTCATAACAAATATACACTTATGGCTTATAAATCTTAAGGCATTTCTCTCTGATGCGCTGTATAGCCCTACTATTTTTTATGGGTTGTTGCAAATAATTTATAATCTTCTGTTATATGGAGACAGAAGGTTATGAAAAGGAAAGGTAATTCTAAATAATTTATAATCTTCTGTTCAATATTTTATTCTTTATAAAATTTTCTATTCTTAAAGCTATTTATTATAACACAGAAAAATATTTTAATAGACCCTTGAATAATAGAATTCGGGCAAACCTACAATAAATAATTGCAATATATAAAATTATAGAAGAACGGTTTGGGCAAACCGTTTGATTGGGCAATAGAAATATGCGACTATTCCTTTAGTTGTATTTATGTTGTTGTATTTAAATTGTTTTCTATACAGCAACATATATTTTTAACGAGGGGTGAAAAAATGGCGCTTGAAACGGAAAACCTTTGGCAGTTGCCATACCAAGGAATTTCTGAGAATCAGGATGAATTCGAGTCTTATAGAGCGAGAATAGTGGTAATAGGAGCAGGAGGCGCTGGAAACAACACAATAACAAGGCTGTCTACAAAGGGGATCTTAGGAGCAAAGACAATTGCAGTTAACACAGATGCAAGGCAATTGGCAGTTTCAAAAGCAGACGAAAAAATCTTGATAGGAAAGGAGCTGACAAAGGGCCTTGGTGCAGGTGGTTATCCATCCATTGGAAAAAAAGCAGCAGAGGAAAGTAAATCAGAATTAAAGGCAGCACTAGAGCATGCTGACATGGTTTTTGTTACCTGCGGATTAGGCGGTGGGACAGGAACAGGTGCATCGCCAGTTATAGCAAGAATAGCAAGAGAGCAGGGAGCAATAGTAATTGGCACTGTTACACTACCCTTCAAAATAGAGGGCGCAAGAATATCAAAGGCAGAGGAGGGGCTTGCTCAGTTAAGAGAGGTTTGCGATACTGTTATTGTAATGGAAAATCAGCGATTATTGTCTTTGGCAGGCAATCTTCCTCTGAAAGATGCATTTGCAATGGCAGATGACCTGATTGCAACCATGATAAAGGGCATCAGTGAAACAATCTCTCAACCCTCCTTGGTAAATTTGGACTACGCTGATGTGAAGACAATTATGAAGAGTGGCGGAGTTGCAGCAATTGGTGTAGGCGAAAGCAGCAGTGAAAGCAGAGCAAGAGAGGCAGTAATGAAGGCATTGAATCATCCGCTATTAGAGATAGATTACTCAGGAGCAACAGGAGCACTAATTCAGATAGTTGGCGGAGAAAATCTAAGATTGGATGAGGTAAACGAGATTGGTGAGGCAGTTTCAAAGCATCTTGACCCAGAGGCACAGGTCATTTGGGGAGCAAGGATATTACCAGAATTTGAAGACAAGGTTCAAGTAATAACAATAGTGACAGGTGTTAAGTCTCCTTACATCTTAGGACCTATGAAAAAAGAGGAGCTCGCCAAGGAATTGACAAACCAATTAGGAATAGAAGTAATAAGGTAATTTTTTTGTTTTATTTTTTTTATTTTTTTGTGCATTATAATACTCTCAATGTTTTTATGTCTATTAATTCTTTTGTCAGGCAACAGAGCAAAATGCTAAGCTAAAATTCAGAACCGATGATGTGATTATAGAGTAAATACAGACTATAATGCTTGTAAAAATTAAGAACCCTTTGGAGTTATTTCTAAAGACAGAGCTGTTGTAGAATTAACATATTTATTTGCTTTGAGGATATTTATCATTTGTGTCTCCA